>JAQGMN010000400.1 GCA_028292345.1 Polaromonas sp.
GAAGCCATTGCCAAGCTGCCGATTCCCAAGGTCATGAGCTACCAGCTGGAAACCGACTGCGAGCTGCCCGGCTGGACCAGCGTGAACTTCGTGCGCCCGGCGCACGGGCTGGTCGCGCTGCACGGCAGCACCGTCGTGCCGGTGAAGGCGCTGGGCCTGAAGGCCGGCAACACCACGCACGGCCACCGCTTCGAGGCGGCGGTCGATCCGGTGGTGCTGCGCGACGCCGACAGCTATGCGGTGACGATGGAAATCGACGGGGCGGTGATCGTCAGCTTTGCCCAGCGCAAGGCCGAGATTGCGCGCCAGCTGCAGGATGCGGCCGCCGAATTGGGCGGCGGCGTGCAGCCGATCGAGGACGACGCGCTGCTCGACGAGGTGACGGCGCTGGTCGAGAGGCCCAATGTGCTGGTCTGCGAGTTTGAAAAAGAGTTTCTGGACGTGCCGCAGGAATGCCTGATCCTGACGATGAAGGCGAATCAGAAATACTTCCCACTGCTCGACGCTGGCGGCAAGCTGACGAACCGTTTTCTGGTTGTCAGCAACATCAGCCCGGAAGACGCCAGCGCGGTGATTGGCGGCAACGAGCGGGTCGTGCGACCGCGCCTAGCCGATGCGAAATTTTTCTTCGACCAGGACCGCAAGAAAACGCTGGCGTCGCGTGTGGCCGGGCTGGACAAGGTGGTTTATCACAACAAGCTGGGTTCGCAGGGCGAACGCGTCCAGCGTGTGCGCGCCATTGCCAAGGCGATCGGCCAGCAGCTTGGTGGCGACGCGCTTGCCGCGCAAGCCGATCAGGCCGCGCTGCTGGCCAAGAGCGATCTGGTCACCGACATGGTGGGCGAGTTCCCGGAACTGCAGGGCACCATGGGCCGCTACTACGCGCTCAACGATGGCTTGCCCGCTGACGTGGCCGATGCGATTGAAGACCATTACAAGCCGCGCTTTGCCGGCGATGAACTGCCGCGCAACCAAATTGGCTTGATCGTCGCGCTGGCCGACAAGCTGGAAACGTTGGTTGGCATGTTTAGCATCGGCAATTTGCCGACTGGCGACAAGGATCCGTTTGCGCTGCGACGCCATGCGCTGGGTGTGATCCGGATGCTGGTAGAAAAAGACTTGCCACTGACACTTGATGTTTTGCTAAAGGTTTCAGCAGTTGAGTTCTGCGCAGGAGTGGAACGGTTTTTTGAAGACGCTGATGCGCCTAAGTATTTAGAAAGCATCAAGTCTTTTATTTACGACCGCCTCGCCGGCAGCCTGCGCGAGCAGGGTTTCAGCGCGCAGGAAGTCGATTCAGTCGTCTCCCAAAAGCCCCAGCGCCTGGGCGACGTGGCCCGGCGCCTGTCCGCCGTGCGCGCTTTCTCGGCATTGCCCGAAGCCCCTGCCCTGGCCGCCGCCAACAAGCGCATCGGCAACATCCTGAAAAAAGCGCAGGAAGTGGACCCGCATGTCAGCGAGCTGCTGCTCAAAGAACCCGCCGAGATCGCCCTGTACGCGGCGATGCAGGACATCGTTCCTGCTGCCAACGCACAGTTCGATGCCGGCGACTATGCCGCGTCGCTGCAGACCCTGGCCGCCCTGCGCGCCCCGGTCGATGCCTTCTTCGACGGCGTGATGGTCAATGCGGAAGAACTCGACCTGCGGCTGAACCGCCAGGGCCTCTTGAAAAGCCTGCACGGCGCCATGAACCGGGTGGCCGACCTGTCGCGACTGGCAGCCTGATCCGGCCATGCCTTTCACCGAACCATTGACGAGCAGCGGACCGGGTCCCGCCGACAATGGCTGGACTTCGCAGCGCACCGCCTGGCTGCTGTTCGGGCCGCCGGCGTTCTTGGTCGCGGTGCGCTGGCTGCTTCAGATGTTGGACGACCGCCAGAACACTGTGCCGGCGCTGCCGCTGGCGCCGGTGTCCACCACGGCCGGCACGCTGGACCTGCTGTGGCCGGCGGCCCTGGCGCTGGCCTTGCTGGTTGCGGCGGGGCTGGTTATCTACCGGCTGGGCTGGCGGCGTGTCATGCCGGTGATGGGCGCGGCCTGGCTGCTGCTCTGGCTGGCCGGCAGCGGCGCGCAAGTGCAGCGCCATGTGAACCGGCAGGGACTGGTCTGGCAGGGCATGGCGGCCGCAGCGCCTGCGCCGCAGGCCTGGGCACGGGCCCGGGTGGTGACTGCCCAGTTCAAGCCTGCCAGCCTGCGCAGCCTGGGCGGCACCGAACTGGTGCTGCAGATCGACGGCCTGGCCATTCCGAATCGCTTGCTGATCGACGATGCCCGGGCCGCTTCGCTCAAGCCCGGCGACACGCTGGCGCTGCAGCTCGCGCCCGGCCGCTTCAGAGGCCTGTTTGTCACCGGCTGGCAAGTCGCGCCGGCCGCCCATCCTTGAGAAAAATTGCATGAAACTCGTCATCCTCGACCGCGACGGCACCATCAACAGCGACAGCGACGAATTCGTCAAGACGCCCGACGAGTGGCTGCCGCTGCCCGGCGCGCTGGAAGCCATTGCGCGGCTCAACCATGCCGGCTGGCATGTGGTGATCGCCTCCAACCAGTCGGGGCTGGGGCGCGGCCTGTTCGACGTGGTGTCGCTCAATGCCATGCATGCCAAGATGCAGAAGCTGCTCGCCATGCAGGGCGGGCGGATCGACGCGGTGTTTTTCTGCCCGCACACCGCCGAGGAGCACTGCAGCTGCCGCAAGCCCCGGTCCGGCCTGTTCGAGCAGATCGGCATGCGTTTCGGCGTTCCGCTCAAGGGCGTCCCGACCGTTGGCGATTCGGTGCGCGACGTGATCGCCGGCGCTGCGGCCGGCTGCGAGCCGCACCTGGTGCTCACCGGCAAGTCGGAAAAACACCGCGGCATGGCGCCGCCCGAAGGCCTGCCGCCGGGAACGGTGGTGCACCAGGACCTGTCGGCATTTGCCGACTTCATCCTGGCGCGCACCGCTCCTGCGGCGCCGGTATGAAAAAGATAGCTGCCAGCGCAGGCGCCACCTGCGCAAAAGGCTTGAAACACTGTGCATCCTGCGCCTGACGCACGCTGGCAGCCCCGCACGCCCGACGACCCCTTCCATTCACTGCTGAAACCACCGCCATGCCCCTGATTCGCTCCCTTTTGCACATGCTGTGGCTGATCCTGACCGTCATTCCGTGGGCGCTGTTCGTGGTGGTTGCGTCGCTGTTCGTCAGCAGCACCACCATGTACTGGATGTGCGCGCGCTGGCTCAAGCTGTCGGTGGACAGCGGCACCGTGATCCTGGGCATCCAGAACCGCATCACCGGCATGGAAAACCTGCCGACGGGCGAGAAAAGCGCGGCCGTGCTGCTCTGCAAGCACCAGTCCACCTGGGAAACGCTGACCATGCCGGCGATCATGCCGCACCCGCTGGCCTATGTGTTCAAGAAGGAACTGCTCTACATCCCTTTCTTCGGCTGGGCCATGGCGCGCATGGACATGATTCACATCGACCGCAGCCAGCGCGCCCAGGCCTTCAGCAAGGTGGTCGCCCAAGGCAAGCGCCTGATGGCGCAGGGCACCTGGGTGATCATGTTTCCGGAGGGAACGCGCATCAACCGGGGGCAAAAAGGCGTTTACAAGTCGGGCGGCACCCGCCTGGCCATCGAGACCGGCGCGCCGGTGATCCCGATTGCCGTGACCTCGGCCAAGTGCTGGCCGCGCAAGGCCTTCATCAAGAAGCCCGGCATTGTCGACATTTCCATCGGCAAGCCGATTCCCAGCGCCGGCCGCAAGCCCGACGAGCTGATGCGCGAGGTCGAAGCCTGGATCGAGGCCGAAATGCGCCGGCTCGATCCCGAGGCCTATGCCGGCCGCGACGCCGCACCGGCCCGGCCGCGCGCCTAGAGGAGGCGAGGGTGGCTGCCCCGTCGCGTCAACCGGCCGCCACGGCCCGCAGGCTGGTCCAGTTGGCGCTCGACTTTCTCGCGCCCGAGCCGGACCTGCCACCGGGCGCCAAAAAATTGGCGGATTCAGCATCAAACAGGCCTTTTGCGCAGGTGGATACTGTGCAGTCAGCTATGGAAATCATAGCAAAGCCGGTTTTGCAGGCGCCAGCGGTTTTTCGGCACCCGCGCGCCACGCGCGAAATCGTGCTGGCGGGTCAGTTGGTGGCCTTTGAGGTCAAGCGCCGAAAACGCCGGACCATCGGGTTTTCGGTGGGCCGTGAAGGCCTGGCCGTCAGCGCGCCGAAATGGGTGCCGCTCCAGGAAATCGACCAGGCCCTGCGGGGCAAGTCGGGCTGGATTGTCAAAAAACTGCATGAAGCACGCGAGCGCCACCGCCAGCAGGAATTGCAGCGCATCGACTGGCAGGACGGCGCCGTTTTTCCTTTCATGGGCGAGCCGGTGCGGCTGGTGCTGGATGGCCGCCAGGCGCACAGCACCCTTGAGCGCAATGCCGAAGGGGCGGGCGTCCTGCGTCTCAATCTGCCTGCCGACGCAGCCTCGGTCCGGGTGCAGGCCGTGGTCCAGGCCTGGCTCATGCAGCAGGCCCTGCCGGTCTTTACCGCCAGGCTGGATTTTTTCGCGCCGCAACTGGGCGTGCAGTGGCGCAAGCTCAGCCTTTCCAGCGCCGCCACCCGCTGGGGCAGCGCCAGCAGCAGCGGCGCCATCCGGCTGAACTGGCGGCTGATGCACCTGAGCCCGGCCTTGATCGACTATGTGGTGGTGCATGAACTCAGCCACCTCCGCTTCATGGACCACAGCCCCCGATTCTGGGCCACCGTGGAAGGCGTCCTGCCCGGGCATGCCGCCCTGCGCCGTCAACTGAAAAACGAACTGTTGCCTCAAAGACAATTACAAAAATAAATCAACCGGATTTTGTAAATATTAGAAAATAATGAAACTTTAATAAAATCAAGATACAAGCAAAACTGGCTAAAATTCATCATTAACTATGGAACCAAGCATGTCCGATAAGCTGATACTTGTTGTAGAAGACAACCCGGACCACCTGGAACTGACGGTGCTGACTCTTGAGGAACTGGGCGTTGGCGCAGAGATCGCCGTGGCCTGCGACGGCGCCGCGGCGCTCGACTACCTTTTCGGCCAGGGAAAGCATGCCGGTCGCGATGTCCGCAGGCAGCCGTCCTTCATCCTGCTGGACATGAAGCTGCCCAAGCTGTCGGGGCTTGACGTGCTGCGCAGCGTTCGCAGCAATCCGCTGACCACCTTGGTGCCGGTGATCATGCTGACCTCGTCCAGCGAACACTCGGACATGGTGGGCTGCTACCAGAGCGGGGCCAACAGCTTCGTGCGCAAGCCCGTCGATTTCGTCGACTTCACCGAAAAACTGAACCGCCTGCAGGCCTACTGGCTGGGCGTGAATGAGTCACTGGCGGCGGTCTGACGCCTGGCCTCTCGCTGGCGCGCGTCCATGAGCGACGTGACGCAGCGGCCGTGCCAACCCATTGCTCATGAAACTGCAGCTTACCCTGCGCAAGCGACTGGTCCTGCTGGTGGTGTCCGCCATGGTGCCGCTCCTGGGACTGTCGGTCTTCAATGCCGAAGTGGATTCCGCCGCAGCGATCAGCCGGGCCACTGACAACCTGAATTTTGCCGTCTCGCTGGCGGTTTCGAACCAGCAGCAGGTCACCGAAACCGCGCACCAGGTCTTGATCGCCATGACGCACCTGCCCGGCATCCGCGAGGGCAACAACACGCACTGCGACCGGCACCTGAAGGAACTCACGCGGCAGTTGCCCAGCTATGCCAATCTTGGGATCGCCAGCGCGCAGGGCCATGTGCTTTGCAGCGGCGTGGCGGGAAGCCCGCCGGTGTATGTGGGGGATCGCTCGTATTTCCGTGACGCTGTCGCCAGCCGGGACTTTGTCGCCGGCGAATACATTCTCGGCCGCATGTCGGGAAAGCCTTCCGTCGCGTTTGCCCTGCCGATGCTCGATGCCAAGGGCTCTGTTTCTTTTGTTGCCTTTGCTGCATTCGACCTGGCCAGGATGGCGGCCTCCCTGGCCGCCGTCCAGCTGCCCGCCGGCGCTGGGCTGGGCATTCACGACCGCCATGGAACCCTGCTTGCCGCAAGCCCCGGTTTGCCGCTTCAGGTCGGGCAGAAAGCTGCCAGCCCGGTGATGCAGGAAGCGGTGAGAACCCGGAGCGCATCGGTGCGCGAGGGGCCAGACAAGACGGGCCAGCAGCGCTTGTGGGTGTACAGGCCCACCAGTCCGGATGCGCTGACTGCATTTGTCGTGGCGGTCAGCATGGACCGGCGCCTGGTTGTCGGTCCCAGCCAGGACAAACTCTGGCTGGAACTGGCCGGGCTGGCGCTGGTGGCGCTTTTGGGCGGATGGCTGGCCTGGGTACTGG
>JAQGMN010000409.1 GCA_028292345.1 Polaromonas sp.
CTTTGGGTCAGGTCGGCACGGTTGAAACTGCCCTGCTGGTCGATCTGGCCCCGGTTGCGGCTGCCCGCTTGCACCGCGTTGGCCGAGTTGGACGAGCCCGCTTGCAGCACATCGAGCTGGTTGGCGCTGCCGGCCTGCCGCAGCGCCGCATCGTTGGCGTTGCCGTACTGCATCACCGTGAGCTGCTGCGACTGGCCCGACTGGCTCGCCCGCAGCTGGTTGCCTTCCCCGCGCTGGATGAGCTGCGCGGCATGGCGGCTGCCCTGCTGATCAAGATCGGCGGTGTTGCCCGTGCCGCGCTGCTCGATTGACGCCACCGATGCCAGGCGGCGAGCCCCAGGGTCAGCCCGGCTGCCCAGTTCAAGATCGGAAGGACCGAGTTCGGAGGTGCTGGCCAGGTCTGCCGCGTGAGCCGTGGGCATGCTCATGGCCACCACGCAGCCAAGGGCGGCCAGCAAGCGCATCCGATGGCTGCGCAGCGGCTGGGAGGTCAAGTGGTTCATCGTTGTTACCCTCAATGGGTACTTGCCGGTGCGGTGGCTGGCGACGCCTGGCTGGTGGCAACTGCCGCTTCCAGCTGGGCGGCATGGTCGGCGCTTTGCCGGAGGTACGACTGCACCACCGGCGCGTTCCAGTCCTTTTCCTCCCGGAAGGCCCAGACCTGGTCCTTCACGCCCTGGACCACCAGGTGCACCACGGCCGCTTCAATCGCCTCTTTGACGCACAGCTGCGCCGGCTCGTTGCGCGTCATGCCGCCTTCGAGTTCGAGCAGGTCCTTGAACGCCACGAACTTGAACACGCTGGGATGCACTTCGTAGGAAAAGATGGTTTTGGTCGTGGAAACGCTGTTGAGGATCTGACCGTTGCGAATATCGACGCTGCGCAGGTTGACCGTGACCTGGTCCACCCGGTACTGGCTCGACAAGCCCACGCCCAGGTAGCGCGCGCCTGCGCCGCCCGTGCGCACATTGCTTTCGTAGGCAATGACGCCGCCTTCGATCATCACCGAGGCGGGCAGCAGCTGGGGCAGCATGGCGGCGGCAGGAGCAGACCGGTCCTGCGGGGTTTCCAGGGCGCGGACGATCTTGCGCTCGGTCAGCAGGTTCTGCAGGTTTTCACGCTCGAGCGGCAGGAACCAGCCCGAGTCCTTCAAGGCCTTCACCAGGATCGACGCCGCGCCCTGCGTGACCGAGGTGGAAAACGAGCTGTCCGGCGAAGCCTTGTATTGCCCGGTCTGGTCCCGAAAGCCGTACACCGCCACGGCGACCCTTCCTTTGGGCGGCGGCAGCGCGGTCAGGTCCCGCGTGGTGCGCGTGGAAGGCGTCAGCTGCGCCGTGGGCAGCACCTCGGCTGGCGGCTGCATCACGGCGCAGCCGCTCAGCGTCAGCAGGCCCAGGGCGAGCAGGACCGCCTGCAGCGATGACGAGGCGTTCATTGCGCCACCTGAAAGGACGTGGTCTGCCCGGTGACGGTATCGGTCGTGGTGATGCGCAGGGCACCGCCGCCCAGGTCCAGGATGTTGATGCGAAAGTTGCCGGTTTCCACCGTGCCGGGCGTGAGCCTGCCGTTGCTGCCCAGCACGCTCGACGTGGCGGCCGTGGCAAGCTGGCTCAGGATCGAACGCTCGAGCAGGTCGTTGAAATCCTGCAGGCCGGTTTTTTGCAAGAGTGCGCTGTCGGGCTCCTTGTACTTGCTTTGCGCCTGGGCTGCGTTGAGCAGCACCGAGCCGTTGAGCGGGCTGCCGCCGAACGACGGATTGACCGGCGCATACACCAGTTCGGTGGCCAGCGCCGAGGCAGCGCATGCGCCCAGCAGGGCTGCCAGGCTCCACTGGCGCAGACGCACAGGCAGGACTTGTTTGCTTGAAAGACGCATCTTCTTTGGTTCTCCGGTTGAATTATTTTTTGCTTGTGATCAGTTCTTCAGCTCGTCCGGCCCCAGATCCGGATCGCGAAACAGCAGGTTCAGCACATCGGTGTCCACGATGTTCTGGTAGGCCACCTCGACGGCGTCCACCCCTGCATCCCTGGCGCGGGCGCGCGCCGGCGGTAAAAATACCTGGAACACCCGTCGGTTGGCATATTCCACCCAGACCTGGCTGCCCAGGCGCGCCGACGGCCGCTCATGGACGGAAATGACGTAGCGCTCGCTCAAGGGCTTCTCGCGCCATGCGGCAACAAAATTCTGATAAAAATCCTGGCCGATCAGGGTGATGGTCTGGTTGACCACCGCGCCGGCATGCAGATCGTGCACAAGAGGAGTCTGGCCGAGCCTGGAAATGCCTGGGTTGGCGCCGGGAAGAAGTGCAGCACCATCAACCTGGGATTCATCGGATAAAGCCGGTGCAGCCTGGATCGGCCCGGCTTGTGCCAAGGCGACTGCCCCGGCCACGACGAGCGATAGATATTTGACTGTTTGACATTTCATCCACATCTTGCTGATTGGTTTTAAGCGTTTTTATGGGTCCGGGCATCAAGCGTTTGGGCTGCAAAGCCTGTACCTGTTACAGCGGATGGGCACCTTCACGAACTCTAGGTTTGATTAACAAATTTTTTGTCTTTTTCTGGCGTTAGAAAACGTAAAAAAAGCCTCAAGAAAAACGCAATTGACCGTGAGTGACGCCTGCTGCCGGCTTGAAGAAGGTTTTTCCGCCTGTTCCGGGGTGACCCATCTTTGGCTGTGAACAGGTAGATGGACACTGCCTGCATGGCGTTTCGTCCCTGCCGCAAGCCAGGGCCCCCCAGGTTGCGGTACAGATACAGTGTGTGCCACCACCATGAACCGAAAAACAATCAATCTGTTTTCACTGCCGCTGCTTTCGGGCTGGCTGCGCGCCAGGGCGCAAAACGCATTGGTGGTGGCGCTGAGCCACTATGTGACCAACGGCTTGAGCGTCTCGCTCGGCCTGGTGCTGATCATGCTGGCGCTGTTCGAATCGGCCGGGCTCACCGCCGCCGCCAGCGCCGCCGTCGGCGTGATCGTCACCAGCCTGCCCGACGTCCCTTCGCCGCGCCGTCGCAAGATCATGCAGGTGCTGCCCGCGCCGGTGCTCGGCACGCCGCTGTTCATGCTGGTGCAGCTGACGCGCCAGGACGACCTGCTGCTGGGCGGCGTGCTGGTCGGCGGCACCTTCCTGGCGGTGATGCTGATGGCCTGGGGCAAGCGCGGCGGTCCGATCTGCTTTTCGCTGCTGTTCTCGATGCTGTTTTCCATGGCCGCGCCGCCCATGCATTCGCCGGGCGAGGTGCTGGCGCACACCGGCTGGTTTGCCGCCGGCGCGGGGCTCTACCTGCTCTGGGCGGTGCTGACCACCCACCTGCTGAATCGCCGTTACCGCGCGCAGCTGCTGGCCGAATGCCTGCACAGCTTTGCCGGCATCTTGCGCACCCAGGCGCAGCGTTTTGGCGACGAGCCCGACCACCAGGCGCTGCTCGAGGCCATGCTGGCGCAGCAGGCCAACTTTGCCGACCTGCTGCAGGACACGCGCAACGTGGTGCTGGAGTCGCCCACCACCCGGCCGCGCCAGCAGTACGCCGCCATGCTGATGAGCCTGCTGGAGGCGCGCGACCACCAGCTGGCCTGCGACCTGGACCTGGACGTGCTGCAGGGCCGGCAGGCCACCGCGCCGCACCTGCCCGCGCTGCAACGGGCGCTCAACGCCACGGCCGACGAGCTGCAGGCACTTAGCATGGCGCTGCTCCTTGGCCGGCGCCAAGCGTCGATCCGGCCGATTCCCGACCTGCGGCCGCAGCTGGCCGGCGCGCTGCCGCCGCGCCCCAGCGCCAACCCGTCGCTGGCGCCCGAACCGATGCGCACCGACCCGCCCGACACCGCCGCCCTGCTGCGCAACATGGCCGACCGAATCGGCCACATCAACGACGAGGCGGTGAAGATCGCCGCAATCGCCCGCGGCGACGTGGCGCCAGAGCTGAGCCTGGTGCGCAACCAGTGGCAGCTGTTCGTGAGCACCACCAAGTGGAGCGCCAAGCCGCTGCTCGGCCAGCTGGGCTGGCGCGCGCCGACCCTGCGCTATGCGCTGCGCGCCACGCTGGCCGTGGCCACCGGCTATGCCGTGGCGCTGCAGCTGCCGTGGGCCACGCACGACTACTGGATCCTGATCACCATCGTCGTCGTGATGCGCGGGAACCTGGCGCAGACGGTGCAGCGGCGCGATGCGCGCGTGGCCGGCACCGTTCTCGGCTGCCTGCTGGTGATGACGCTCCTGGCCGCCCATCCGGGCGCCAAGGTGCTGTTCCTGATCGTCGCGCTCAGCACCGGGCTGGCGCATGCCTTTGCCCTGCGGCGCTACCTGTACACGACGATTGCCGGCACCGTCAGCGGCCTGCTGCAGGCGCACCTGCTGCTGGTCGGTCTGCAGCCCACCTTTGCCATCGGCGAGCGGCTGGCCGACACGCTGCTCGGCGCGCTGC
>JAQGMN010000428.1 GCA_028292345.1 Polaromonas sp.
GCGAACAGGATGTAGATCAGCGGGCTTGTGAACTGGCGCGCCACCATCGCCAGCGCAGAGCGGCGCGGCGGCTCGGGCAGGGTGTTGGCGCCGCCCTGCGCGCGCCGCCGGTCAGCCTCCTCCGTGCGCAGGCCCGCTGCCGGCTCGCAGGCCAGCCGGTCCAGCACCTGGCCGGCCGGCAGGGCGTGCCATGGCGGTGCCGGCGGGTTGCCTGAAGGCGCCTCGCTGGCGGGTGCGGGGAGGGTGGAGGGCATGCGCAGGTCGTTCAAATTGGCCAGCCTAGCGCACAACGCGGCCAGATCAAGCGGCGGCGAACGCCTGGCGGCGCCCAATGCGAGAAGCCTTGCGATAAATCAACCGCTGGTTCAGCGAGTCAGCCAGCGGCTTGGTTGGGGCCAATTTGACGCGCTGGCCGGAGCATCGGACACCGGCGATGTCGGCACCGCTTCTGGCGCTGTGGCGGTGCTGCTGTGCAGTGCCTACGCTTTCCTTTGGCCACCTGAGCGGTTTTCCAGTTTCCGGCGCACCAGCTGGATGTTGTTGCGCAGCGCATACAGCTCGTTGGCATAGGACAGCGGCACGCTGATCTTTTCGGCGCGGCGCTCCAGGCTGTCCAGCGCTTCCAGCAGCCCGCCCTGGGCACCCGCGCCGTCGATGCGGTTTTCAATGTCGCGCAGCTGGCCGTACCAGCGGAAGATGCGCGAGCGCACCCGGAACTCGTAGAGCGGCGGCACGATGCGCGACAGCGGCAGCATGATGGCGATGATCAGGCCCATCACCAGCCACATGCGCTCGACCAGGTTGGCCACCCAGAACGGCAGGTAGCGCTGCAGGAACGGCTTGTCGTTCTTGATGCTGCGCTCGGCCTCGGCCGAGATTGGCACCTCGTTTTGCGCCAGCTTGGGGTATTCGCGGGCCTGCTTGAACCAGCCCGCGCTGCCGTGGATGTCGTTGCCCGCCAGCGCGAACAGCTGCAGCAGCGCCGGGTGCGTGCCGGTGCGCGTGAGCAGGGTGGTGGTCGGCGCCAGCAGGCGAACGTCCTGCGGCGGAATGTCGGCCGCCAGGTCGACCACGCCGCGCGGCAGCACCGCCGGGCTCAGAAACGCAAAGCGCCGGGAATAGGCTTCGCTCTGGGCGAAATCCATCAGCTTGACGCCCGGCGTCTGCAGCAGCATCTGCACCATCAGCGACTCGGGCGCCGAGGCGAACACGATGGCGTCGAGTTCGCCGCCCAGAAAGGCCACGGTGGCCGGCGTCTGCTCCAGCTCGGACACGGCCAGCGCGCTGGCGTCGATGCGGTTGCTTTCCAGCAGTTTGGCCATCAGGCTGGGCAGGCCGCTGCCCGCCGTGCCGACGTTGACGCGCAAGCCCTTGAGTTCGGTCAGCCCGGTCAGCGTGGCCTGCGGATTGACCCGGCGCGCCGCTTCCTCGCGGTAGAACAGCCAGACCGGCTCCAGGAACAGGCTGCCCAGCGATTCGAGTTGCTCGTCCTGCGGATTGCCGGCCGGGTTGCTGCCGCCCTGCACAAAGCCCAGATCCGCCTGGCCGCCCCGCAGCAGCTGCAGGTTGGCCGCCGACCCTTCGGAGGGCAGGAGCACGACGTCGATGTTTTCCTTTTTCAGCGCCTCGGCATAGCGCTTGCCAAAGGCCTCGTACGCGCTTTGCGCCGGGCCGGTGGCCAGCGTGACGCGCTTGGGCGGGTTCGGGTCCAGCCAGCTGTAGGCCAGCACCAGCAGCGCCACCGCCAGCACCAGAAACGGACCGGCGGAAACCGCCAGGTCGCGCAGCGACAGCAGGGTGTAGCGTATGGTTTTGGTCATGCAGCGACCTTAGCATGGGCCTGGCGGCGTCTGGCATCCAGGAATCTTTTTTGGCGGTGAAAACAGGTGTTTGCGCAACACGGACATGAGTTCATTGCTATATTTTCAATAGCTTTGTGGCTGCCTGTGCTGCGCCAGCCCATCCGCGCTTGTCGCGCTGGCCAGGAAAGGGGAGCGCTTTCGCTTGACAAAGGTCAATGGATCCTTGCCCTGGCTGCGTAGCATGTGCCAACCGTTGGCCATAACCCATGAAGCACTTTTTCTCTCCCCGCGCCAGGCGCAGCACCGCATTCATGGTGCTGCTGGTGTGGTTGTTTGCCCTGGCTTCAGGGGTGGCCAACGCATGTCTTCTGCAAGTCCCCCAAACCCATTCCCATGGCCTGGCTGCAGCCAAGTTTTCCGGCATGGCGCATGCGCCAGCAGGGGCCTCCCATGCGGGCGCTTCTGCCAGCCACGGCGATGAGGGGCACGCGTCTGCGGCGCCGTGCCAGAAGGTTTGCGATGACGGCTCACGCTCGGTTCCCCAGCCGGATTTGAAGGTCGCCCAGCCCGATCCGGGTCCGGCGCCCCTGGTGGTGCTCTGGACAGCCGCAACGCCCGTCGTGTCGGCGCCAGGCCCAATGGATGACCTGCAGCCTGCCACGCCCGGGTTGCCCCTGCGCGTCCGCTACTCGCGGCTGGCACTGTAGACCGCCTTTGCGCTGGCAGTCCGAGGCTTGCGCTCGGCGGTACGCGCACATTTCCCCGGATTTTTCGATCCAGCCATGCGCCATGCCAGCGGCGCCGGTGTCTTCCGCCAGCAACCCAATTTTCCTTTTCGCCACCACACCAGGAGTTTTCCATGACCCGTTTTCGATTCGTTCCCCTCGCCGTTGCCCTCGCCGCCACCGGCGCCCTGGTGGCCTGCAACACCGCCCCGGGCATGCCCATGGGCGCCGCGCCTGCCGGCGGCATGGCCACCCCCGACCCGATGATGGGCAGGATGGATGCGCAGATGAGGACCATGCAGGCCATGCATGAAAAGATGATGAATGCCAGGACGCCGGAGGAGCGCAGCCAACTCATGCCCGAACACATGAAAGCCATGCGGGACGGCATGGCCATGATGGACGGCATGTCCGGCGCTGGCATGGGCGGCATGCAAGGCATGCAGGGCATGCAGGGCATGCAGGGCATGCAGGGCGGCATGGGCGCGCAGCATCAGATGATGGAAAAGCGCATGGCGATGATGCAGACCATGATGAAAATGATGATGGACCACATGCCGCCGGCACCGGCCAAATGAAGTTGTCCATGCCATGACCATGCTGCGCCCTGGGCTCTCGCGCTGGCCCGGGCGGGTCCGGTGGCTGCTGAGGGCCAGGGCCTCTGCAGTTTTTCCAAGGAGAACGCCATGGGTTTTGAAAAAATCCTCCTGACGGGCCGGCGCTGGCTGCGCGGGGTTGCCATGGCCCCGGCCGGCAGGGCGCTGGCCACGGCCGCCTTGGTTGCC
>JAQGMN010000325.1 GCA_028292345.1 Polaromonas sp.
GTTCCCGGCCAGACCATTTTGCAGGAGGAGCCGCAAGCCGTCATTTGACGGGAATGGCGCGGCTGCCTTAGCCGCCTGCGCGGTGCTGCCCGAGGGTAGCCGGATTTGCCATCACAACAAAAAGGAGACATCGTGCATATTCCCCACGCAATCGCATGGTTGGCTGCCCTGTCGGCCATCGTGCCGAACGCCATCGCCCAGTCGTATCCCGATCGCCCCATCACGCTGATCGTGCCCTTTAGTGCCGGAGGCGATGCTGACGTCGCCGCGCGCAACCTGTCAGTCGTGGTGCAACGCACGATGGGCCAAAGCCTGATCCCGGTCAACCGGGCAGGCGCGGGCGGCGCCATCGGTTCTGTCGCGGTGCGCGCCGCCAAGCCGGACGGCTACACGCTGCTGCTTGCGCGGGTCGGCTCGCAGGTCGTCCTGCCGGCGCTGCAAAAGGGGCTGGAGTATAAGTGGAACAGCTTCACGTTTCTAGGCCTGCTGGAATTGAATCCAGTGGTCTGCGCGGTGCGTAGCGAATCGAGCTACAAGACCATGAAGGACCTAGTCGATGCCCTGCGTGCCAGGCCCGGAAAGCTGAACTACAGCACCACCGGTGCAGCGACGATCCTTAATTTCGGTCCGCAGCTGTTGTTCGATGTGCTCAGGCTGGGCAAGGACGCGGCCGTGCCGGTGGCCTACAAGGGCGGCGGCGAGGCGGCCATGGCGGTGCTTGCCGGCGATGTGGATTTCAGCTGCGGCAACCTCACATCGATGATCGGCAACATCAAGGGCGGCAAGCTGCATGCGCTGATGACCACCACCCCCGAACGATTGAAGGACCTGCCGGAAGTGCCGACTGCCCGGGAAGCCGGCTATCCCCAACTCGAAGCCGTGATCGGCTGGAGCGCGCTTTACGGGCCGCCGGGGCTGGGCAAGGAGGTCACCGACCGCTGGGTGGACACACTTGCCGCCGCTGCGAAAGACGCCCAGTGGATAAGTGCCACCGAAAAAGCCGGCAGCATTGCTCGGGTGATGACGGCCACTGAGACCGAAAAATTCGCCGCCGCCCAGTACCGGGTGTACGAACGCCTGGGCCGCGAGCTCCAGATAGAGTTGAAATAAGCAGGACCTGCCCATGAACACACCTCACCGCAACCGTGGCTGCGACGCCCTGGTCCAATCCCTTCAGACCGCTGGCGTGCGCCGGATTTTCACGCTGTCGGGCAACCACATCATGCCAATTTTCGACGCCGTGCTGGAGTCCGGCATCGAGCTGATCCATACACGCCATGAAGCCAGCGCCGTGCACATGGCCGATGCCTATGCCCGCATCACCGGCGAGGTAGGCATTGCGCTGGTCACCGGCGGCCCGGGCCACGGCAATGCAGTGTCTGCGCTCTACACCGCGCAGATGGCCGAATCACCGGTCGTGCTGCTGTCCGGCCATGCCCCCAACAACCAGTCCGGCATGGGCGCCTTCCAGGAAATGCGTCAGGCCGACATGGCGGCGCCGGTGACCAAGGCCGCCTGGACCTGCGCCGGGGCGGATCAGGTCGCCAGCGACATCGCCAAGGCGATTCGCCTGGCGCGATCAGGGCGGCCCGGTCCGGTGAACCTGAACCTGCCTACGGATGCACTGGACGACCTTGCAGCCATGCCGGCCCTGGCGGCCGACGCTTTCCAGGCGGAAACCATGGCGCTGGACCCGGCCACCGCCAGCGAGCTGATGCAGCGCCTGGTGGGGGCCAGCCGGCCGATGATTCTTGCCGGCCCGGCCTGTATGACCCGACCGGGCCGCGCTTTGCTGGCAGCACTGGAAGCGGCCAGTGGGGTGCCGGTAGTTGGCATGGAGAGTCCGCGCGGTGTTGCAGATGCGAGCCTGGGCGCCTTTGCACAAATGCTGGCGCAGGCCGATTGCATACTGCTGCTCGGCAAAAGACTGGACTTCACGCTCAAGTTCGGCAAGGCCCCGGCCCTCTCGGCTGACGCGGCAGTGCATCAGGTGGATGCGGAGAACGCAGAAATCGACCGCAGCCGCCGCGCGTTGGGTGGCCGGCTCCAGGTGACCGCGCTGGCCGACGCATTCGCCTCGGTGGCGGCGTTGACGCGGGCTGCAGCGGGCGGCGCACCGGCTGCGTGGCTGGCCCAGGTGCGCGCCGCGATCGCCTACCGGCCACCGGCCTGGGACAGCGCGCAGTCGGAAACCTCCGGCAAGCTGCATCCGGTGCAGATGCTGAGGCCACTGCAGGCACTGCTCGACAGCCATCCCGAAGCGGTCCTGGTGTGCGACGGCGGCGAAATCGGACAATGGGCCATGGCGTGCCTGAGCGCTCCTCACCGGGTGAACAACGGCGTGGCGGGCTCTATCGGCTCGGGCCTTCCCTATGCGCTGGCAGCGCGTTGCGCGCAGCCCCAGGCGCCAGTGGTGGCCGTGATGGGTGACGGGACGGTAGGCTTTCACATCTCCGAGTTCGACACGGCCATGCGCTATGGTCTGCCCTTCGTTTCGGTGATCGGCAACGATGCCCGCTGGAATGCCGAATACCAGATCCAGTTGCGCGACTACGGGGCCGACCGGCTGGTGGGTTGTGAGCTTTGGCCGATGCGCTACGACTCTGTGGCGCAGGCCTTTGGCGGCCATGGCGAGTGCGTGACCGATCCGCTGGCCATGGCAGCGGCAGCGCAGCGTGCCCAGGCCAGCGGCCTGCCTGCCTGCCTGAACGTGATGATCGAGGGAGTGCCGGCCCCTCAGATCAAATATTAAGAGGGTTTTTGTTTGTCTAGTGCCTGCTCCTGTGCCCTGGTGGTGGCAGATTTGTTGAGCATTTGTTGTGATTCACGCAGGCTAGTGGCTGTCGCCATGGTGCCGGCAGTCGCAGTGCCTGTGTGTCAACGCAAGGAAAGCAGCACGTGATTGACCTGCCCTGGATCACCCTGCTGAGTGCGGCCGCGATCGTGACGGTCGCCTATACCGTCTATGGCCTGACCGGATTTGGCGCGGCCATCATTGCCATTCCGCTGCTGGCGCACTTTTTCCCGCTGCGGTTTGCCGTGCCCATGATGCTGGTGTTTGATCTTTTTGCCGGTTTCTTGCTGGGTTTGAAAAACCGCAAGCACCTGGACCGACAGGAGTTGCTCCGCCTGCTGCCATTTTTGCTCTTGGGTATGGCGGTCGGGGTGACCGTGCTGGTGCATGCCAGCGAACGCTGGTTGCTCCTGGTGCTGGGCGTTTTCGTCCTGGGCTATGCCAGTTGGAGTCTGTTGAGCAAGGCCGTGCCGGTACCGGTGTCGCCAAGGTGGGCCGTGCCTGCCGGAATGATTGGCGGCGCATTCACGGCGCTGTATGGCACGGGCGGACCGGTCTACATGATCTACCTGGCGCGGCGCCTGCCTGACAAAACGGTGATGCGGGCGACCATTGGTGTGCTGATTTTCGGCACGGCCCTGGTTCGCCTGGTGCTTTTCACCGGCAGCGGTTTTTACCGTCAGCAAGGGCTGCTGTCGCTAGCGTTTGCGCTGCTTCCCTGCGCCTTGCTGGGCTACGTGGCCGGCAGCCACCTGCATGCGCACATGCCCGCAAAGCGCGCGGTCCAGGCCGTGTGGCTGCTGTTGATTGCAGGCAGTTCAAGCCTGATTTGGCGCGGCCTGACCCTGTCATGAGCAATCCGGACCCGTTATCGGACCTAGCGTAGGTGGACAAACATAGGCGACATCGTTAAAAAGTGAACGGCATTACCTAGATGAACGACAAGACAATGGTGCGGGCTACAAGCAAGCCAGCTCGTGAGCCTGTTTCAGGATTCGTGGGCGACAGTGGCAGCGCCAAACACTCTTCGCAGTAATTCAAATTAACAACCACAGGAGACATGAATGCAGCAACAACCCCAATCCTTGCCACGACGTCACATGCTGGCTGGCAGCGCAGTCGCGCTCGCCAGCGTCGGGCTGGCCAGCTTTGCACGAGGCGCCATGGCCCAGACGGTTGCACCTAAGCCACTGCCCGCCTATGTGGGCTGGAAAGAGCCCTCAAACTTCATCGTGCACAGCAATACGACCATTGAAACCAAACGCAGCGCTTTTGGCACAAGCGTCATCACGCCTGCTGACCAGCTTTATATTCGCAACAACCTGCCCGCGCCCGACAGCGCCATCGTGGCCGACCGAGATGCCTGGGAGATCGCGGTGGACGGAGTTAAAAATCCCCGCAAACTAAACTTGCGCGAGCTCAAGACCTTAGGCGTTGAGACCACTGCTATGGTGCTGCAGTGCTCTGGCAATGGTCGCGGTTACTTTCCCAGCAAGCCCAGCGGCACGCCCTGGCAGGTCGGCGCCGCAGGCTGCGTGATCTGGAGCGGGGTGCCGGTGCGCTGGGTCGCCGACGCGCTGGGTGGCGTGAGCGATGGCATGAAATACATGACGGGCACCGGCGGTGAAAAACTGCCCGAAGGGCTCGATCCCAAGAGCGTGATCGTAGAGCGTTCGGTGCCCGCAGCGGCTATGGCCGATGCTTTGCTGGCGTGGGAGATGAATGGTCAGCCCATTCCCCTGGCGCATGGCGGTCCGTTGCGCCTGATCGTGCCCGGCTATACCGGCGTCAACAACATCAAATACATCAAGGAACTGGCGTTCACCATCAAGGAGACCGATGCCCGCATCATGTCGCACGGCTACCGGTTCTCGCCGCCCGGCTCGAAGGGCGACCCCAGCCAGCCTTCCGTCCAGGAGATGACGGTCAAATCCTGGATCAACTCGCCGCATGCCGACCATGGCCCCGTCAAAGCCGGGACGGTGCAAATTCTGGGCGTGGCGTTTGGGGGATTGAACGCCGTAGCCAAAGTCGAAGTGTCGTTCGACGCCGGAAAAACCTGGGCAGCAGCCCGCTTTGTAGGCCCGGACCTGGGGAAATATGCCTGGCGACAGTTTGTCTTTGTCTCCAAAATGCCCGCCGGAGAATTTACGCTGGCCAGTCGTGCCACGGACAGTGCTGGCAATGTACAGCCCGAGCAGCGTATGGAAAATGCCGGCGGCTTCAACAACACCAGCTGGGCCGATCACGCTGTGAAAGTGACGGTTGCATGAAACCGCTTTATTTGCTGATCGCGTTATCCTGCTTAGGAACCGGTGCATGGTTACCTGCGGTTGCAGCCGACGACGACAAGCAACTTGAATTAGGAAAGAAGCTTTTCACCCAGCTGGCGGTTCCCGCCTGTGCCCTGTGCCACACGCTCAAGGACGCCAAGGCAGAAGGCGCGGTCGGACCTGTGCTTGACGAACTTCAGCCGAATGCCATGCGCGTGGCGACTGCTTTGCGCAATGGTGTTGGTCAAATGCCTTCTTACAAAACATCGCTGAGCGAGGCACAAATACAGGCCATTTCCAGTTATGTCGCCAAGGCCAGTGGCGCCGCCGCCAAGTAAACCAACCCGCTCAGAATCAGTGTATCTCGGCGGAATTTTTCGAGCAGCTCACTGCTACATAGCGCTTCAAAGAGCTTCGCATTTTGCTACAACATCAATAGCTGCTTGCACAAACGAATATTAGAGTGGCATCGCATTCCACGGCTGAATTTCAGTTTTAAGCAGCATCGCGCATGCGCGAAACGTAGTCGACGTCGCGCGTGTCAACCACTGAAATCCGGTATTCGGCGGGTTTGCGGTCAAAGGTGTAGGCCACGCGTTCGATGCGCAGCACTGGCATGCCGGCAGGCAGGTCCAGCAATCGGGCGCTCTCTAAGCTGACCAGTTCAGCGCGTACCCTTTCATCGGCCTCGACAATCGTGATACCGAAATCGGACTGGTAAAGCCCGTAAATGGTGGCGGAGCGTTCGGTGAAAACGTCCTCGGTCAGACCTGGGAACATGCCAGCGGCGATGACGATATGGTCATGAATGACGGGTCTGCCTTTCAGCAGCAGCACATTGTCGATACAAAACACCGATTGGGAACCATGCAGACCAAGTGCCTGCGCTTCTTCGCGTGTGGCGCGGGACCGTGTAAACGTATGCAGGCGCACCTGCGGGAACTCGCTGACGCCGTCACGTCCGGCAATCTTGAAGAACTGGAACATGAACCGCTCGCGGTCCATTTTTCCAACAAAGGTGCCGCGTCCCTGCTGGCGTACCAGCACATGCTCGGCAACCAGTTCATCCACCGCACGCCGCACGGTGCCAATTGACACGTTAAAGCGCCGGGCAAGATCGGTTTCATTGGGCAGCGCCGCACCGGGCGCGGCAGCACCAGACTGGATATCTGCAATCAACTGTCGCTTGACTTGACGGTACAGCACGGTCAGCGCCTCCCGTTTGAAGCCATGGCAAACCCGCCGCGCGCCATCAGGGCGGCGCCTGTCGCAGCCAGGCAAGGGCTGGACCCTGCGCCGGCGCTCATGAAGTCAAAGGAGCGAAATGCTCTGGGCTGGCTGGTTTTTTTCACGATGGGGTTTTGCTCATGGGTGGTTGCGCTGGTGGCCAACGCAGTCTTCGCCCCAGGCGGGGGTCAAGTCTTGGGAAGTGGGCTGGCCGGGCTGATTGTAAAAGCCCTGGCAGCGCCAGCGGTTTTCAGGACGGGCCCAGTTTCAGCAGCAAGATGGCCGCCAGCACGAAGGTGGCGATCACCGCCGTTTCTGTCACCAACATCACCACGGGCTGCCAGCCGAGCTTTTTCAGGTCTTCAAAGCTGGTCTTCACGCCTGCAGCTGAAATCGCGATCACCAAGCACCAGCGCGAAATGTCGTTGGCCGACTGCACGACAGCAGCTGGCACCATGCCGGTGCTGGCCAGCAGCACCAGCACGATGAAGCCGATCAAGAAAGTTGGCACCAGCGGCACCTTGTCTCTTACCGAGCCTTCTTCTATCGCCGCCTCAGGATTCCTGCGGTAAGCAAAGGCGATCAACAGAACTACCGGCATCAACAGCACGACGCGAAACAGCTTGACTACCGTGGCCGCATCGCCAGCCTCCTGGCCCATCATCATGCCGGCGGCAACCACCTGGGCCACGTCATGGATCGTGCCACCCAAGAAAATGCCCGACTGCACGGGCGACAGATCGAGTAAATGCATGAAGAACGGGTAGAGCACCATGGCGGTGGTCGACAGCACGGTCACGCCCACCACGGCCAGCAGGGTAAAACGCTCGTTTTCCTTCGTCTGGGGAAGCACGGAAGAAATAGCCATGGCCGCCGATGCGCCGCAGATACCGACCGAACCGCCCGACAGGATGCCTTCCTCGATGGGGCGCTTGAGCCAGCGCGCCAGCAACAAGCCAGCGCAGATTGTGAGGGCGACGGCCAGCACCAGCACTACGCCCACGCTCATGCCCAGTTGCGAAACCTGGCCAAGCGTGATGCGGATGCCCAGCAGCGCGACCCCCACCCGCAGTACCGTCTTGGCACAGAAGTTGATGCCGATCCGGGTGCTTTCCTGCAATGACAAAAAATGCAACGAAAGCCCGATCAGCAAGGCATACAGCAGTTGCGGGCCGCCATAGTGTTCCGACAAAAAGGTGGCCGACAACGCGATCACGGCGCAGATCAGGGCGCCGGGGACGCACCCTTTAAAGTAGCTTCGGCTCAATTCCATCAGGTTCTTCGAGGTCGGTTCAGGTCAAGGCGTTGATCGCATCGAGGGTCGCCTTGGCCACCTCAATGCCCGAAGCATCGGCCCTTGCCATGAGGTCGAACCGGCGCTGTCCGGGCAGCCGCACGCCCTCGTCCACCAGCATGGCCGACAGCAGGGCTTCGATCCGCTCGCTGTAAACAGCGGTGCCGCCCAGCGCGGTCGGATCGATCACGATGAAGGCCTGACCCAGCCGGGGCTGGTTTCCTTCATCGACAAAAAAGGTGTCGGCCTCTGCGCCGAAGTGCGCGCCGGTCAACGTGGTCACTAGCAATTCGACCATCAGGGCGAGCATTGCGCCCTTCACGCCGCCCATGGCCAGCATCGAGCCTTCCATGCCTTTTTTCGGGTCGGTGGTCGGGTTGCCGTCCGCGTCCAGTGCCCAGCCCAGCGGAATGGATTCGCCTTTTTTGGCTGCCACCATGAGTTTTCCGCGCGCCACCTCGGACAGTGACAAGTCGATGCTGACCGAATTTTTGCCTTCACGCGGGAAGATGGCCGCGAGCGGGTTGGTGCCAAAAATCGGCCGCTTGCCGCCCGCTGCCGGCATGGCCGCCGGCGAGTTTCCGCAGGCGATGCCGACCATGCCGGCGCTGGCCACCGCGTCCAGGTGGTAGGAGGCCATTCCGAAATGGTGGCTGTTGGTGACGGCGGCAATCGCAATGCCAGTCTGCGACGCGCGCGCAATGGCTTCGTCGATGGCCAGGCGGCAGGCCGGAAAGGCAAAACCGTTGCCGGCGTCGATCAGCACGGCGCTGGCGCGCTGGTTCTTGATCGACGGCACGGCATCGCCGAGCACGCGCCCTGCCTTGAGGTGGCCAACATACATGGTGACGCGCGACAGGCCGTGCGACGGCAGGCCGCTGGCTTCTGCCGCCACCAGGGCAAGCGCCGTGGCACCGGCCTGGGCGGGCGAGGCGCCGGCCCGGGTCAGCGCGTTTTCAACCAGGGTCTTGAGTTCTTGGATCGAGTGCGGCATAAACAATCAGGCTTTCAGGGCGCGGGCCACGGCGGCCGCGATCAGGGTGGACACGCGCACATTGGATTCGGAGGTGACGCCGGCCACATGTGGCGTGAGGATGGCGTTCGGGCAGCCTTGCCAAGCCGTGCCGGCGGCCAGCGGCTCGGGCTCGAACACGTCGAACGCCGCTCCGCCAAGGCGGCCTTCGCGCAGGGCGGCAGCCACCGCCGCTTCGTCGGCGATGCCGCCGCGCGAGGTGTTGATCACCACCGCGCCGCGCTTCATCTGCGCAATGCGCTGGGCCGACAGCAGGTTGGCCGTGCCGGGCGTCAGCGGCACATGCAGGCTGATCACGTCGGCCTGCGCGACGAGTTCATCGAGCGAAGCGCATTGCACGCCGGTTTCAGCCCACACCGGGTTGCCTTGCGCCAGCATCGGATCGAACGCGACAATGCGCATGCCCAGGCCTTGCGCCAGCCGGGCGGTCAGCCGTCCAATGCCGCCGAAGCCGACCAACCCCAGGCAGGTGCCTGAAATCTCGCGACCGTTGGACAGCGCCGCCCGGGGCCACTGGCCGCTGGCCACCGCTTCGCTGGACAGGTAGACGCCGCGCAGCAGCACCATCGCGGTGCCGATCACGTATTCAGCAACAGCCAGGGCGTTCGCGCCGGTGGCGGGAATCACCTGCATGCCGCGCGCTTCGCAGGCGGCCACGTCGATGTTGTCCAGGCCCACGCCGAGACGGCCGATCACAGTGGCCTGGGTGCAGGCCGCCAGCAAGTCGCCGCGAACCTGAGTGCGGTTGCGCACGATCACGGCATCGACATCGGGCACCTCGGCCATCAGACGGGGCACATCGTCCACCAGC
>JAQGMN010000458.1 GCA_028292345.1 Polaromonas sp.
TCGTCGAGCTTGCGCAGCCGGGTGTCCAGGTTGCCGCGCAGCGGCTCGATGACCAGGTCGGGCCGCAGCGCCTTGAGCAGCACCAGCCGGCGCAGGCTCGACGTGCCGACGACGGCGCCCTGCGGCAGTCCGGCGAGCGAGGCAAAGCGGTTGGAGACAAAGGCGTCGTGCGGGTCTTCGCGGGCCAAGACGCAGGCCAGCGCAAAGCCGCCGGGCAGGTCCATCGGCACGTCCTTGAGCGAATGCACCGCCAGGTCGGCCCGGCCGTCCAGCAGCGCCGTTTCCAGCTCCTTGACGAACAAGCCCTTGCCGCCGACCTTGCTCAGCGAACGGTCCAGGATCTGGTCGCCCAGCGTGGTCATGCCCAGCAGCTCGACCTGCCAGCCCAGGGTTGATTCGAGCAGCGCCTTGACATGCTCGGCCTGCCACATCGCCAGGCGGCTTTCGCGCGTGGCAATGACCACCTTGGGCGTTTTCGGGGATGTTTGAAGCGCTGCTGCCACTGGTAACCTGTCGGTAATCTATAGAGGGAGTGAATGCTAGCATGTGCGCTTTGCCGTTCATTTCACCCGCCACCAGTCGCAAAGGGCCAGGATGCCAACTTCCGCACGCACGAAAAAAGTCATGACCGCTGTCAAGCCCGACATCCCGGCGCCCGTGACGGAAACCGCCAGGCCGGCCACGCCGTCGGTCCGCGCCCGGAACAACGAGCGCCCGCTGGTCGAGGACATCCGGCTGCTCGGCCGCATCCTGGGCGACGTGATCAGGGGCCAGGAGGGCGTGGCCGCGTACGAGCTGATCGAGCAGGTGCGCACGCTGTCGGTGGCCTTCCGGCGCGACGCCGACCAGGAAGCCGACAAGGCGCTCAAGACGCTGCTGAAAGACCTGAGCGGCGACCAGACCGTCAGCGTGATCCGCGCCTTCACCTATTTTTCACACCTGGCCAACCTGGCCGAGGACCGCCACCACATCCGCCGCCGCGCCATCCACGAGCGCGCCGGCGACACGCAGGAAGGCAGCATCGACGTGGCGCTGGCCCGGCTGCGCTGGGCCGGCATTGCGCCCAAGACGATTTCGGACACGCTGGCGCGCAGCTTTGTCTCGCCGGTGCTGACCGCGCACCCGACCGAGGTGCAGCGAAAAAGCATCCTGGACGCCGAGCGCGGCATTGCCCAGCTGCTGACGGCGCGCGACAGCATCAAGGCCATGGCGCTGGCGGTGAGCAGCGCCAAGGACGCCCTCACGCCGCGCGAGCTCGATGCCAACGAGGCGCAGCTGCGCGCCCGCGTCATGCAGCTGTGGCAGACGCGCCTGCTGCGCTTTTCCAAGCTGACGGTGGCCGACGAGATCGAAAATTCGCTGAGCTACTACGAGGCGACTTTCCTGCGCGAGATTCCCAAGCTCTATGCCAACCTGGAGCGCGAGCTGGGCGCGCAGCCGGTGCACAGCTTTTTGCGCATGGGCCAGTGGATCGGCGGCGACCGCGACGGCAACCCCAATGTCAACGCCGACACGCTGAACTATGCGCTGGGCCGCCAGGCCGACGTGGCGCTGCGCCACTACCTGACCGAGGTGCACCTGCTGGGCGGCGAGTTGTCGATGTCGGCCATCCTGGTCGAATGCAGCGACGAGATGCAGGCGCTGGCCGAGCGCTCGCCCGACAACAGCGAGCACCGCCAGGACGAGCCCTACCGCCGCGCGCTGACCGGCGTCTATGCCCGGCTCGCCGCCACGCTGAAGGGGCTGACCGGCGGCGAGGCGGCGCGCCATGCGGTGGCGCCGCAAAACCCGTATGGCCGGTCCGAGGAGTTTTTGGCCGACCTGCGCACGCTGGAGCAGTCGCTGAAAGGCAACCACGGCGAGGCGCTGACCGCCCAGCGCCTGCATCCGCTGATCCGGGCGGTCGAGGTGTTCGGCTTTCACCTGGCGACGGTGGACTTGCGCCAGAGTTCGGACAAGCATGAGGAAGTGGTGGCCGAGCTGCTGGCCGTTGCCCGCATCGAGCCGGGCTATGCCGGCCTGGGCGAAGCGGCCAAGCGCGTCCTGCTCTTGAAGATGCTCAATGATGCGCGGCCGCTGCGGGTGCTGGGCCACGGCTATTCAGGGCTGGCGCAGACCGAGCTGGCGATCTTCGAGGCGGCGCGCAATGCCCGCGCCCGCTTTGGCCGGGAGGCGATCCGCCACTACATCATCAGCCACACCGAAACGGTGAGCGACCTGCTCGAAGTGCTGCTGCTGCAAAAGGAGGTCGGCCTGATGCACGGCCTGCTCGACGACGCGCAGGACAAGATCGGCTCGCGCTGCGACCTGATCGTCGTGCCGCTGTTCGAGACGATCGAGGACCTGCGCAACGCCGCGCCGATCATGCGCGAGTTCTATGCATTGCCGGGCATCGCCAGCTTGCTGCAGCGCAGCGGCGCCGAGCAGGACATCATGCTGGGCTACTCCGACAGCAACAAGGACGGCGGCATCTTCACCAGCAACTGGGAGCTGTACCGCGCCGAAATCGCGCTGGTCGAGCTGTTCGACCAGCTCGCCGTGTCGCACGGCATCACGCTGCGCATGTTCCATGGCCGGGGCGGCACGGTGGGCCGGGGCGGCGGCCCGAGCTACGAGGCCATCCTGGCGCAGCCGCCCGGCACGGTGCGCGGGCAGATCCGCCTGACCGAACAGGGCGAGGTCATCGGCTCGAAGTATGCCAATCCGGAAATCGGCCGGCGCAACCTGGAAACCCTGGTTGCCGCGACACTCGAAGCCACGCTGCTGCAGCCGACCAAGCCGGCGACGCAGGCCTTTTTGCAGGCCGCCGACCAGCTGTCGCGGGCCAGCATGGCCGCTTACCGGGCGCTGGTGTACGACACACCGGGCTTCACCGAGTATTTCTTCAGCGCGACGCCGATCCGCGAGATTGCCGAGCTCAACATCGGCTCGCGGCCGGCGTCGCGCAAGCCGTCGCAGAAGATCGAGGACCTGCGGGCGATTCCCTGGGGCTTCAGCTGGGGCCAGTGCCGCCTGACCCTGCCCGGCTGGTACGGTTTCGGCACCGCCATCGAGCAGTTCCTGGACCAGGGCGGCTCGCCCGACAGCCGCAAGGAGGCGCTGGCGCTGCTGAAGAAAATGTACCGCCAGTGGCCGTTTTTCCGCACGCTGCTGAGCAACATGGACATGGTGCTGGCCAAGAGCGACCTGGCGCTGGCCTCGCGCTATGCCGAGCTGGTCGGCGATGCCCGGCTGCGCAAGAAGATATTTGCCGCCATCGACGGCGAATGGCACCGCACCGCCCAGGCGCTGACGCTCATCACCGGCGAGCGCCAGCGGCTGGCCGGCAATGCGGCGCTGCAGCGCTCGATCCGCCACCGCTTTCCGTACATCGACCCGCTGCACCACCTGCAGGTCGAGCTGGTGCGCCGCTACCGCGCCGGCCAGACCGACCAGCGGGTGCAGACCGGCATCCATATCTCGATCAACGGCATTGCCGCCGGCCTGCGCAATACTGGCTGACGCTGGCGCTGGCGCTCCGGCTGGGTGTTTTTCAATGAAATCAGGCTTTTGCGCAATAGCTGTCTGCGCATGCAGCTATTGAAACAATAGCAGCCGCCTGACCGGCAGGCGCCCGCCGGCCTGCATGCCTTGCGGCGCATTTTCAGCGGCCGGATTTTTCGCGGTGGGTGCGCTGAATGGCCGCCACGTCGATGATCAGTGCCACGTTGCCGTCGCCCAGGATGGTGGCGGCGGAAATGCCGGGCACCTTGCGGTAGTTGGTTTCCAGGTTTTTCACCACCACCTGGTGCTGGCCGACCAGCTGGTCCACCAGCAGCGCAAAGCGCGTTCCTTCGGCCTGAACGATCACGACAATCGCCTGCGTCGGGTTGTGCACGGCATCGGCCACGCCGAACAGCTTGTGCATCTCGACCAGCGCCAGGTATTCGCCGCGCACATGCAGCACCTGCTCGTCGGCGGTGATGGCATGCAGGTCTGCCGCCTGCGGCTGCAGCGACTCGATGACATAGTTCAGCGGCAATATGTAGATTTCGTTGCCTACCCGGACCGACATGCCGTTGAGGATCGCCAGCGTCAGCGGCAGCACGATCCTGATCGTCGTGCCCCTGCCCTGCAGCGAAGCAATTTCGACATGGCCGCCCATTTCCTGGATGTTGCGCTTGACCACGTCCATCCCGACGCCCCGGCCCGACACATCGGTCACGGCTTCGGCGGTTGAAAACCCCGGCGCCATGATGAGCAGCCAGACCTCCTCGTCGGGCGCATTCTCGGCAATGGCGATGCCCTGCTGCCGGGCCTTGGCCAGGATCTTGTCCCGCGCCAGGCCGCCGCCGTCGTCCTTGACCTCGATCACGATGCTGCCGCCCTGGTGCTGGGCCGACAGCGTCAGCTGGCCCGACGCGTCCTTGCCGGCCAGGACACGCTGCGCCGGCGTCTCGATGCCGTGGTCCAGGCTGTTGCGCACCAGGTGGGTGATCGGGTCGATGATGCGCTCGATCAGGCTCTTGTCGAGCTCGGTTTCCTTGCCGACCGTGACCAGATTCACCTGCTTGCCCAGCTTGGCCGACAGGTCGCGGATCAGGCGCGGAAAGCGGCTGAACACATAGTCCATCGGCATCATGCGGATCGACATCACCGACTCCTGCAGGTCGCGCGCATTGCGCTCCAGGTGGCCCAGGCCGCTGAGCAGGCGCTCGTGGAGCACCGGATCAAGGGCTGACGCGGTTTGGGTCAGCATCGACTGGGTGATCACGAGTTCGCCGACCAGGTTGATGATCTGGTCCACCTTTTCGACATCGAC
>JAQGMN010000461.1 GCA_028292345.1 Polaromonas sp.
TGCAGGCGGTTGGCCTTCACGACCATGATCATGGCGTTCCAGCGCATGTAGGCGCGAAGGCGCTGCTCGATCAGCAGGTTGCCGGGCGAGCGCTCCTCCTGGTCGGTCTCGATGGTGTTGACATAGCCCGTGGTGGCCGAGAAAGGCATGTCGATGCTGTTCTGGCGGGCATGTTCGAGCAGTTGCTCAAGCAGGAAATGGGCGCGCTCGGGGCCGTCGTTTTGAATGACGGCCGACAGCGCATCCATCCATTCGCGCGTCTCCTGCGTGTCGTTGTCCTGCAGGGGGTCCTGGGAAGCACCCGCTTGGGAAATTCCGGTCTGCTGGGTTTCGTCTGGGTTGGCTGCCATTTTGTCTCCTGGATAAATCTTTTCGCTTGTTACTTTGAACCCCGCAGGGCACCGTTCAGCTTGTCTGGGCGCTGCTAGGACATGGTTTTAAACCGAAATCAGGCTTAAGCGCCTAGTTTCTCACAATTATTTATGAATTTCAAATAGTGCTTTTAGTTTTCGTATTATGAAATTTAATAAGCAAAATATAAAGCATGCCTTTCTTACATTGAACTTATGAATTCGCGTCCGACTCTGTCAAAAAGCCCTGTTTCATCTAAGATCATCAGTTTTTCCTATGCCGCAGTTTCCGCTTTCCCCCACCGCCGACGCGCCAGCCAGCCCCGCGTCCATGGCGCTGTGGCGGCGCTGGTGGCGCAAACAGTCTCCGTCGCGCCAGGACCGCTTCATTGCGCTGGGACCGCTGTTTGCCGTCATTCTTTTTCTGGCGGCCGTGATTGCCGCTTTCGGCTATCTGCGGATCGAGGAGATCGACCGCGAGCAACAGGCCGTCACCCGCGATGTCGAATATGCCCAGCAACGCCTCCGGCTGCGCCTGCTGGAACGGCAGGAGCAGCTGATGCGCATCGGCCGGGATGTCTCCAACAACGAGATCGATGCCGAGGAATTCATGGTCCAGGCGGAAGCGCTGGTCAACCAGAACCCGGAGCTGATGGCCATCAGCTGGATCGACAACCGGCGGCGCATCAAGGCGTCCTATGTTTCGCCGAGTGCCAATGCCATCGGGTCGCGCACCGTCGGCGAGCAGCTCAAGCTGGGCGAGACCGACGGCACCTATGAACTGGCACGCGACCTGCGCCAGCCGGTTTACTCGCGGCCGCTGTTCGTGCAGGACACGCGGCGCTCCAATGCCGCCAGCCTGCAGTTGCAGGTGCCGCTGGACGAGCAGGGACGGTTTGCCGGCGTGATCATGGGCGAGTATTCGGTCGACGGGCTGCTGCGCTTCGGCATCCCGACCGAAATCACGGCCAAGTATGCCGTGGCCCTGGTCGATGATAAGGAGACGGTGCTGGCCGGCAACCTGCCGCCGGCCCGCGATGGCGCGGCACGGCTGCTGCCCTGGACCGAGGATGCGGCCAAGTACGAAATTCCGGTGTCACCCGTGGGCAACGGCCTGTTGATACGCGCCGAAGGCTACCGTGCGTCGCAGGGCGTGGTGGGCAGCGGGTTTTTCTGGCTGGTCAGCGCGCTGAGCGCCCTGACGGTGTGGATGCTGATCGGCAACTGGCGCCATACCCGGCGCCGGGTGCAGGCGCAGGAAGCGCTGCAGACCGAAACCCATTTCCGGCGCGCCATGGAGAACTCGATGCTCACCGGCATGCGGGCGCTCGACCTGCAGGGCCGCATCACCTACGTCAACCCGGCTTTTTGCCAGATGACCGGACTGAACGAGGACGAACTGGTCGGCTGCACCGCGCCCTTTCCGCACTGGCCCGAGTCGGAAATCGGCATCCTGATGGGCCGGCTGGAGGACGAACTGCACGGCCGGACGCCGGCCGGCGGTTTTGAGGTGCGCGTCAAGCGCAAGAACGGCAACATCTTCGACGCCCGCATGTACGTGTCGCCGCTGATCGATCCGCACGGCCAGCAGACGGGCTGGATGACGTCGATGACCGACATCACCGAACCCAAGCGCATCCGCGAGGAACTCACCGCATCCTACGAACGCTTCACCACCGTCCTTGAAGGGCTGGACGCCGCCGTTTCCGTGGCGCCCATGGGCAGCAGCGAACTGCTGTTTGCCAACCGGCTGTACCGCTCCTGGTTTGGCGGCCAGGCATCGGGCCATGTCAACCTGGTCGCGCAGGTGGGCGTGCCCACCTTCGCAACATCCGGCGAGTCGGGCGATGCCCTGGATGCGGTGGACGGCATGGCCGGCTTTCCGACCGATTCCCTGACCGATGCGCAAACCGCCAATGCCGAGATCTTTGTTCCCGAACTGGCCAAATGGCTCGAAGTCCGTTCGCGCTACCTGACCTGGGTCGATGGCCGGCTGGCGCAAATGGTGATTGCCACCGACATCACGCCGCGCCGCCATGCCGAGGAGCAAGCCGCCCAGCAGAACGAACGCGCGCAAAATGCCAGCCGCCTGATCACCATGGGCGAGATGGCGTCGAGCGTGGCCCACGAACTGAACCAGCCGCTGACCGCCATCAACAACTACTGCAACGGCATGGTCTCGCGCATCAAGGCCCACCAGATCAGCAACGACGACCTGCTGGTGGCGCTGGAAAAAACCGCCAAGCAGGCCTGGCGCGCCGGTCAGATCATCCAGCGCATCCGCGCCTTCGTCAAACGCAGCGAACCCAACCGCTCCTCGGCGGAGGTGGCCACGCTGGTCAGCAATGCCATGGAGCTGGCGGAAATCGAGCTCCGGCGCCACCATGTGCGGCTCACCCACCACATTGCCGCGCGCCTGCCCAACCTGATGGTCGACCGGATTTTGATCGAGCAGGTCCTGATCAACCTGATGAAGAATGCGGCCGAATCGATTGCCCAGTCGCACCGGCCCACGGCTCGGCGCAATGTCGAGCTGCAGGTGGTTCCGAAGCAGATCGAAGGCCAGAGCGTGGTGGAGTTCTCGGTCCTGGATTCCGGCCAGGGCCTGTCGCCCGAGGTCATGGAACGTTTGTTCGAAGCCTTCTATTCGACCAAGGCCGAGGGCATGGGCATCGGCCTGAAACTGTGCCGCAGCATTGTCGAGTCCCATCAGGGGAGGCTGGAAGCGGTCAACCTCTACAATGGCGACGACGTCGTCGGCTGCCGGTTCACTTTCTGGATTCCGGTAATACCCCTGACATCGCCGACAGCCCTTGCTGCCGATACCATTGCCGCCGAAGCCGCGAACAGTTCCTAGAAAAACTCCACCAATTCCATTCCAGTTTACGAAGAAAGCAAGGCATGAGTTTGATACCCAAAAAAGGCACGGTCTATGTCGTTGATGACGACGAAGGCGTTCGTGACTCGCTGCAGTGGCTGCTTGAAGGCAAGGACTACCGGGTGCGGTGCTTCGACTCGGCGGAAACCTTTTTGAGCCGCTACGATGCGCGCGAAGTGGCCTGCCTGATCGTGGACATCCGCATGGGCGGCATGACCGGGCTGGAGTTGCAGGACCGGCTGATCGAACGCAAGTCGCCGCTGCCCATCGTCTTCATCACCGGCCACGGCGACGTGCCGATGGCGGTGGACACCATGAAAAAAGGCGCGATGGACTTCATCCAAAAACCCTTCCAGGAAGGCGCCCTGGTCGACCTGGTCGAACGCATGCTGGCGCAGGCCAAGGACGCCTTCAACGACCACCAGCAGTCGGCCAGCCGCGACGCGCTGCTCGCCAAATTGACCTCCCGCGAGGCACAGGTGCTGGACCGCATCGTCGCCGGCCGACTTAACAAGCAGATCGCCGACGACCTGGGCATCAGCATCAAGACGGTCGAGGCGCACCGCGCCAACATCATGGAAAAGCTCAATGCCAACACCGTCGCGGACCTGCTGAAAATCGCCCTGGGTTCCACCGCGCCCAAGGCCTGAGCCCCGCCAGCAACTCCGTTTTTAATAGCATCCTACGCCCGTGGCACCTGCGCCGACGGGCGTTTTTACTTGAAACCCAAGAACATGACCGCCCAACTCATCGATGGCAACGCCCTTTCCCGCCAACTGCGCACCGACGTCGCCCGGCGCGCCGCGCTGCTGCGCGCCCGCGGCATCACGCCCGGACTGGCCGTGGTGCTGGTCGGCGACAACCCGGCCAGCCAGGTGTATGTGCGCAACAAGGTCAAGGCTTGCGAAGACAACGGCCTGCATTCGGTGCTGGAGCGCTACCCGGCCGACATGCTGGAAGCCGAACTGCTGGCGCGCGTCGAGGCATTGAACAACGACCCGGCGATCCACGGCATCCTGGTGCAATTGCCGCTGCCGGCGCACATCGACGCGCAAAAGGTGATCGAGGCGATTTCGCCGGAAAAGGACGTGGACGGCTTTCACGTCGGCAGCGCCGGCGCATTGATGGTGGGCCAGCCCGGCTTCTGGCCGTGCACGCCCTACGGCTGCATGAAGATGCTGGAAAGCATCGGCTGCGACCTGCGCGGCAAGCATGCGGTGGTGATCGGCCGAAGCAACATCGTCGGCAAGCCCATGGCGCTGATGCTGCTGCAGAAAAACGCCACCGTCACCATCTGCCACAGCGCCACGAAAGACCTCAAGGCGATGACGCTGCAGGCCGACGTGGTCGTCGCGGCGGTCGGCAAGCGCAACGTGCTGACCGCCGACATGGTCAAGCCCGGCGCCGTGGTGATCGACGTGGGCATGAACCGCATTCCCGAAGGCGAGCCTGGCGAAGGCAAGCTCTGCGGCGATGTGGATTTCGACGGGGTCAAGGAAGTCGCCGGCTACATCACGCCGGTGCCCGGCGGCGTCGGGCCGATGACCATCACCATGCTGCTGGTCAACACGTTGGAAGCGGCGGAACGCGGCTGAAGCGCGCAGCCGGTGTGGCGCTGGGTCGGCCGCTACCGGTCCGGGCGGTCGCTCAGGCGCCACAGCGTGAACCCGGCGCACAGCCACTGGCCCAGCAGCATCGCGCTGCCCAGCCCGTGCCAGAGCCGCAGGTTGCCGCCGTCCGCGCGGGCGCTGACAATGCGCGGCGCCACGCCGAATTCGACCAGCAAGGCCAGCAGCATTCCGGCTACTATGAATTTCATAGCTGCCTGCGCAGGCCCGGCTTGCGCAATCCCGTCT
>JAQGMN010000464.1 GCA_028292345.1 Polaromonas sp.
GTGGGTCATTGCCTTACACCAAACTTTCGTTACTTGTTATTTCCCACGAAACGGCGTGTTACTTCATCCGGGTTGACCCTTACCAGCTCGGCAGACAAAATCCGTTCACTTTTCGTTCACCGGCCCATTTGCCGACTTCGAATGAATTGCAGCCTGGGAAGCGGCGCTTGATGGCGCGTAACCTGCCCTGGCTTCGTTGTCCGGCACCCGGCTGAGCTTTCAGTACTGGGTTGCGCCAGGCTCACATTCAACTAGCAGTGATTCGGTTCCTTCATGGGACCAGATGTCTTTCCACGCCTTAAATCTAACATGATGCATTCACGTCCAAAATTCAATTCGATCGTCAAAGCCCTGACTGGCGCCCTTGTGCTGTGCCTGGGCCAGGCAGCCAGCGCGGCCGATGTCGTTCCCTATTTTCATTCATGGGGCGGTTCGTTGGTTGATGCGAAACAAGCTGTCGGCATGAACTCTGCCATGCTGTCCTTTGCCACCACCAACGGCAGCTGCGCGCTGGTTCCCGACCTGACGAACAAACTCGGAGATGCGCGCAATTATGTCGCGGCCGGCGGACGCCTTCTCATTTCGTTCGGCGGCGCGCATGGCGTGTATGCCGAGATCGCCTGCAAGAACGACGACCAGCTTTTCAACCTGATGGAAAAGCTGATGAGCGACGCAAATACCCGCCGCTTCGATTTCGACATTGAAGGCCACCAGCTGAAGGATGTGGAAGGCACGGCCCGCAGGGCGCGTGTTCTGGCGCGGCTCCAGGCGAAGTACCCCGACCTGTATATTTCCTTTTCGCTGCCGGGCTGGCTGCGGGGCTTTGACCAGAATTCCATGAACTTGCTGAACACGACCGTGGCAGCCGGTGTGCGAATCGACATGATCAACGTGATGGCGCAGAGCTTCGGCGTCGACAACCTGCGCACCATGGTGTCGCCCTCCACGGTTGGCGAAGCGTCGCTCATGACGTTCCGCGCTGCGGCCAACCAGATGACGTCGGTCTTCCGGAACAAGACCCAGGCAGAGCTTTACGCCATGATGGGCATCTCGCCCATGATTGGCAAGAACGACGATGGCTCGACCTTCACACTGGACGACGCCTACACGGTTGCCAATTTTGCCAAGCAGAACGGGGTCGGCATTATTTCCTACTGGTCATTCCAACGCGACCGCGCGCAATCCTACAGCGGCGCGACCAACCTGGGTGCGTACAGCGGCATTGCGCAAGGCGACTTCCAGTTCTACAACATCTTCAAGAATTCCGGCGGCGGCGCTGTGAGTGCGCCCACGGCGCAGGCAGCGGCCCAGGGCGGGTCCTGCAGCGCTTCGAACTGGAGCGAAGGCAAGCCGTATGCGGCCGGCAGCATCGTGTCGTATTCGAACAGGATGTACATCGCCAAGTTCTACAACCCTGGCTACAACCCGACCATCAGCACCTACTACTGGTCCCAGTACGCCTGCTAACCTGCTAAGAACCAGGGGCCCGGCCTGGACTCCGTTTTTCCAGGCACAGGCCTGGGATGGCGAAACGTCCAGAGCCCGGTGAAGGGCTCCGGGCGACTGCCCCAACTTCAAGCCGGCGCATGCCGGCTTTTCCAATTCCTGGCTAGTCCTGGTGATGCGTGCTTTCCTCGAAGACGTAGTGGGTGAACTCGTCAAGTTCGGTTGACTTGTCGAAAAACGCATCGGCCCCCGCGGACATGCACAGGTCGCGCATTTGCGGGGTCGGATAGTTCGTCAAAACGATGATTTTCTGCGCAAGCGTCCGGTGAAGCTGCTTGATCACCTGGAGCCCATTGCCCTGGGCCAGCCACAGGTCCACCACCACCACGTCCCAGGAACACCTGTGGGCGCTCAGCCAGCGGCAGGCTTCGCATTCGCTTCCCGACGAGCCGATCACCTTGGTATCGGTCATTTCCTCCAGGGCTTCAGCAAGCCACTCAAGGATGATCGGATTGTCTTCAACAAGGTAGATTCTCAACTGCATGACCAAGGGTAACCAATGCCCTGTAGTTAAAAGTAGGACACCGGCCTTGCTGCACCTAAGGCTGATACGCCCCTTCGGCTTTTTATCGCCTCAGTCGCTGCGCAACCGGCACGGCCTGCCTGCCGGGCAGGTTTGGCAAGGAACGGGCGGCTTTGGCGTCAATGTCCAGGTCGAGGGGCAAAACCCGGCCCGAGGTGCCCGGCCGCATCCGCCTTGACCAGCCAGCCACTTTTTCAGCATCAAATAAGCCTTTTGCGCACGCGCTTCCTATGCCATTAGCTATAAGTTTTATAGCAAAAATCATCAACCCCATTGGACGCCGTGGGAAAGCCCGAGTGAATACGCGCTGGCTTTCACGGATGGGAGACAGCCTGCGTGCGGGGTCGTCAATCAAAAATCCGGTGGCACCTGGCCATTGCGGGCCAACGATCCATGTCAGCCCGGCGCCAGCGGCAAGCGCCATCAGGCGCGCGCCACCGGCATGTCCGCCCAGCATGTGGTGTACCCCGGCGTGCGCCTTTCCTGCTTCATCGCCCAGGCATGCGGCCCCCCCGCCAGCCCGGCGCTGGCCATCTGCACGGTGCCCCGGCCGTAGCGCCGGTTGAGTTCGTCCATGGCCGTCATCAGGCCGCTTCTGTTGGGCGCCTCGTCGCGCTGCAGATCCAGCTCGGCCTGCAGCACGGTGTTGGGCTGCAGTTCGAGCAGCATCACGCCGGCCTTGGCCAGCTGGTAGCCCGGCCGGTAGATGGCGCGCAGGCTCCTGAGCGCTGCCGCGACGATCACGCCCGTGTCGGCGCTGGGCCGGCGCAGCGGCATGCTGATCGAGCGGCTGTACTGCGCTTCTGGCCGGAACGGACTGGTGCGGACAAAAACCAGCACCTGGCCGGCCAGGCTGCCTTGCTGGCGCAGCTTGTGCGCCGCCCGGCTGGCAAACTCGGTGACCGCTTCGCCCAGGTCCGCCAGATGCGTGACCGGACGCCCGAAGGAACGGGTGCAGGCAATTTCCTGCTTGCGCGCCGGAGCCAGCTCCAGCGCAATGCACGGCATGCCCTGCAGTTCGCGCACGGTGCGCTCGAGCACCACCGACCAGCGGCGGCGCACCATGCCCGGATCGAGCCGGGCCAGGTCCCGCGCGGTGTGGATGCCGCTTTCCCTGAGCTGCGCCGTGAGGCGCCGCCCGACGCCCCAGACTTCGTTGACAGCCGTCATTGCCAGCGCTTCGTCCAGCGCGGCCGGGGTCAATGACGCGAGGTTGCACACCTGCGCCAGGTCGGCCGGATAGCTGCCCGGCTTGCGCTCGGCGGTTTTCGCAATGTGGTTGGCCAGCTTGGCCAGCGTCTTGGTCGCGCCCATGCCCACGCAGCACGGAATGCCGATCCAGTCCAGGATGCGCTCGCGCAGCTTGACGCCGCGCGCCCTTAGGCAGCCGCGCACGCCGCCCAGGTCGATGAAGGACTCGTCGATCGAGTAGATTTCCTGCGCAGGTCCCAGGCCGGCGGCCAGGCTCATCATGCGGTCGCTCATGTCGCCGTACAGCGCAAAGTTGGCCGACAGCGCGACCAGCCCGCTTGACGCCGCCAGGTGCTCGATCTCAAACCAGGGCGCGCCCATGGCAATCCCGAGCGCCTTGGCTTCGTTCGACCGGGCAATGGCGCAACCGTCGTTGTTGGACAGCACCACCACCGGATGGCCCGCCAGGCTGGGCCGAAACACGCGTTCGCAGCTCACATAGAAGTTGTTGCCATCGACCAGCGCGTACATGGCAGGCTCCTTCTAGGCGCGAAACTGCTTGATGCAGGCCGTCACCACTCCCCAGACCTCCAGTTGTTGGCCGTCATGGGGCACGATGTCGGGAAAGGTCGGGTTGGCCGCCTGCAGCTTGACGCGCCCGCCCAGCTGGTACAGGCGCTTGACGGTGAATTCACCATCGACCACCGCCACGACGATGTGCTGGTGCCGGGGCGTGACTGCGCGGTTCACCACCATGATGTCGTTGTCAAAAATGCCCGCCTGCACCATGGAGTGGCCACGGGCGCGGAGTAAAAAGGTGGCCTGCGGATGCGTGATCAGCACCTGCGTGAGGTCGATGCGCTGGGCGCCGAGGTCTTCGGCCGGCGACGGAAAACCGGCGCAGACCCGGCTGATGAGCAGTCGTGCCAGCAGCGGTGCGTCGGAAACGGGCACTGGCTGTGCTGGCGAAAATATACTGTTCATGCATACAGTATATGGCGATGCATGTGTTTGCTCCAGGTGTTTCTAGCTCGGCAGCTGTAAATGCCGCTGGCGTTGCGTCGCGGGCATCGGTTCAGGACAGCGAAAAGCCCGCATGCTGCGGGCTTTGAAAGCGAAGCCAACTCCGGCTGAAAATTTATTCGGCCATTGCCCAGGGTCGGCCGGTTTCAATCAGGGGGTGGTCTTTTTCTCGCCGTGCTTGTGCGGTCCGGTCGGAGAGTTGGTTGAACTCTTTTTAGCCTGCGCCTTGTCGCCTGTCTGGCCCGTGGCTGCGGTTTTCTTGGGTGCGTGGTTTTTGCCGCCTTGGGAGTCTTTGGTGTTTTGAGGCATCTTCATTCCTTGGGTCATGCGGCTGAACCAATTTCAACCGGCCGTCTGACTTTAAGCAAGCGGCAAGCGTTGCGATGTCAGGAAAATAACATCTGGCCGTAGGACGGTTTCATCGGCTGGACATGCTGGTTGGTCGCATGGAAGGCCACAAGCAAATGTGAGCCTGAATGAATGCGTTCCTATTCGCATTGCTTGACAAGGTATGCGGCGGCTTTTTTACGATGCCACGATCTTCTTTGACGTATTGGAGTTCGGCCTTGAACGGGCGCAAATCATCGGACTGTGATTTCCGGGGTGTTCGGGCCTCAGGGTCAAGCTGTAACGCCAGATGCATGAGTGCAGGCTGTGTGGGGGTTGACTGACATCGAGCCTGGCATCCACTTCAGCCACCCGGTGGCCCCATTCCGTTTGGAACCTTCAATTTTGAATTCTTTTGAAAACCTTGGCTGCATGTTCAGGAACACCTTTTTCACCTCTTGAAAACGAGGTTATCAAATGTCTAAACCCGCCGCGATTCAGTTTCTTCATTAATCCCCAAGACCCAGAATCTCTTTTATTAAATTCCCAAATTTCTAATAAACTGCGCAAGATAATTTGCGACTTCGAGGTCGGCGGCTTTGGTGGGATGCCCGCTGCATCCGTTCCAGTCTCTGATCGGGAACTCGGCGTAGCGAACTTTTGTTTCACCACTGTTTAAAATTTGGTTGTAGGCTGCCTGAACATAGCCTTGCTGGTTGCTCCACGCATGGGTCGCCGCAATGAGCATTGCCGATGGATAACGCGAGCGAATGGTTTTGAAAAGATCGACATAGGCAGAAACAAAATCCGTTTGATTCGGCGCACCGTCCCAGAAATCATTGTTGCCTAGATTGACGACCACAACGGTTGGTTGCATCCCGGGAGCAATTGAATTCGAGCCTGCGCTGTTTGCTTCACCAATCAGATCCTGAGAATAGTAAAAAGGCATTGATGGACCACTGACCGACGGACCCGCATTGCCATAATTACGATAAACACCGATTCCTGAAATACTGATATTCGTCGCAGGCGCTTCGCCTAGCTGCACGGCTGTTTGCTGAGCGTAGGACCAATAGGCACTTTCAGTAACAGTTGAAAATCCGCAAGGCATCGTACCGAGGTTGCCAAACCCCGCAGTGATCGAATCTCCCACAAATTCCAACCTGTATTTATTGGGATATTCCGGAGGCGACACAAGCTGACCTGTTTCACCAAAGGAAAAACCCATAAACTGTGACGGTCCCGCTTGAGCGCCTTCAGACTCGCGCATCAGCAAAACCTTGTGCGTGCCATTGCCCAAACCGGTAGCCAGGCTATACGCATTCGTGCCGACAGAGACTGTAAACCTCCTGACCGGCTGATCATCGATCACATAAGCATAGTAGACCCGGGCATCCGATTCGTTCAACGTGACTGAAATTGAAGTGCCGCTGAATTGCGCCGACATGGAAGATCCAGACCAAGAGTAACGGGGCGCCGCTGGATTCGTGTAGTCGAAGCGGCCATGAAATTTAACAGCCGAAGTTGTGGCTGCGCTGCAGGAAAAGCTCTTCCAGAAGAAAGTGCTGACAGTTGGAATGTAGCCAGGATTGGCATAAGCCGCCTTATAAAAACCATCCTTGTATTTAACAATATCACCGGTTTGGTATTGTTTGAATTGAACCCAGTCTGGATAATTGCACATGACAGGTGCCGGTGCCGATACAGGTCCTGCGCAAAGGGATTTCAAGGCCCAATAATAGGTGCTGATGGTAGGGCGAATGCCGGGTCCCGCAGCTACTTTGGCGAAGTAAAGATTCCCATCTGTGTATTTAACAATGCTTCCGGCTGCGTAAGAATTCGTTTGCGCCCAATTTACACTGGTCGCGCAAGTCTGAGCAATTGCTGGATTGCTGATCCCTATCACCAATAACAAAGCAGCGAACATGCCTTTCCAGCTATTTTTTAAATAGCTGATCACTGTGTCTGAAGTGAGCATTTTTCAGTCTCTCCTTTCTGTTACGGATTAACCTGAAGATATTTACGGTTCCGTGGCCAGCCTTCCCAACAGATTCTGACTTGGCAACGTGAGCATTAAAGTCGCCCACAGCAAGCATCTTTCTCAAACTTGGGTCTTGTACTTGATAAACCTCATCCAAGAAACCGCCAAACGTTTGGTCTCCGCCTTCATGAATTCAAATGTCTGGCACTGCAGGAAAATATGAAAACCGATGTTGGAAATTCTTGTTATTGACGCTGGATCATGCTTTCATTCAGTTAATGAAAAAGACAAACTTCGTATTTGTTACTCAGGTTGCAAAATTCGCGTTACAAAGCAGAGGTTGCCGGAAATTTCGGGCACTCAGTCTTGTCGCAAGACTGGTTGATAAACGGGATTGGCGCTGAAAAGCAATGTGCTTTCCAAAAGGACATTCATGCACATCGAACTGAATCGCCCTCGTATTTGAGCAGCGTCCAACTTTTAGAAAAATGGGGCCATGAAGAAATCGACAAGGTTTTCACCCGAAGTGCATAAAAGCGCCGTGCGTATGGTGGTGCACCATGGCGAATATCTTCTCTGTAAGCCACCATGGAGTCCATTGCGCAACAAATCGGCCGCATTCCCTGAACCTCCCATGAATGGGTGCCCAAGCATGAAGTCGACGCAGGTTAGCGCGCGGGACTCGCCACGAATGATCCATGCTGGTTGCTTGACATCAATACCTGCCCAGGCGGTTCAGCGACCCGGCAAGCACAAGAAAAACCCATGGTGGCTTTGCGGCCAGGACGCCCAGACCCACAGGGCCGGCAGGCTGCGCATTCCAGCCAGGCTGCCGGCCATCAGCGCGAGAGCTGCCAGTGTCTGTAGCAATGTCCAGCGCACCGGCACCGATTGGCGTAGGCGCCGGGAAATTTAAGCAAGGTACTAGTCCAAGTCGGGTACATGCCCTATGCCGCCTTGGTGTTGAGGCCGCTGAGGCAAAGCGCAATTGTCAAGCACGTATTGCCTCGATCGCTTCCAGACAATGGCCAGGGCAGCCGAGAAAGGCCTTACACCATGATTCGTTCGTCCAACCCCAACCCCGGCAGCCCTGACTTCGCGCTGTCGCCCACGTCGAAAAAAATGCTTGCGCTTCGCGATGAAGTGCTGGCGCAGTGGAGTCAGAGCGTTCGCAGCGATGTGGAGCCAGCGGGCAGCCTCAAAGAGCCTGTTTTATTGAACCAAGGCGGCCGCTACACGCTGGAGACCGTTTCCCCGGCGGACCACTACCGCTACCAGCAAATTCAATCGATACGCGAGGTGCTGCCGTTTGAGCCGTCGCTGGCATCGGCCATTGCCTGTGGTGCCGATCCCGACACCCGAATCATTTCCTTTACCGTGACCGAAGCCGGGTGCTACTTGGCACCCCAGGGCAGACTCGACCTTTCTTCGCCCGAAGTGCAGGCTGATCTGGCGCGCGCGCCGCTATGCCTGGCACCACCATCTACGGCGCAGCCTGCGCGATCCTGCGGGCGCGCCACGGGGCCGGCGCGGGTCCGGTGACACTGCTCAACTGCGACAACCTGCGCCACAACGGTGAGCGTTTTCGCCGCGCGCTGCTGGGCTTCATCGCGCACTGCGACGCACCCGGGTTGGGCGAAGGGGTGAATGCCAACACCAGTTGCCCCAGCAGCATGGTCGACCGCATCACGCCACGGCCCGCGCCTGACCTTTTCGCACGGGTGCGCGCTGCGATCGGGCGCGACGATGGCGCGGCAGTGACGGCCGAGACTTTTATGCAATGGGTGATTGAGGACCGTTTTGTGGCTGGCCGGCCTGACCGGGGCCGCGTCGGCGTTGAACTGGTCGATTCGATACTCCCTGATGAAGAGGCCAAGGTACGCATACTCAACGCCAGCCATAGCTGCATCGCATGGGCTGGCACACTCATTGGTTTGCCATATGTCCACAAGGCTATCGGAGTTCCTGCCGTCCGGCAGATGGCTTTCAACTATGTGACGGATGACGTCATCGCCTGCCTGGACTCTCCCGATCGGCCCGGCCCGCTTGACCTGCCGGCCTACCGCGATGAGGTGCTGCACCGTTTCGGCAACGCTGCTTTGCGCGACACCAACGAGCGCGTAGCGATGAACGGTTTTTCAAAGATGCAGGGCTTTATAGCGCCGACGCTGCGCGACCGACTCGAGATAGGCGCAAGCATCGCAAGCGTGGCTGTGTTGCCGGCGCTGTTTTTGGCTTTCTTGCAGCGCTGGCATCGAGGCGCTTTGCCATATGTGTACCAAGACCCCAGTATGGATGAGACGGTTGTCCATGCGATGTGCGCAGCGGCCGATCCTGTGGCCGCGTCCTGCGCAAATTCGGCACTATGGGGTGATATCGCAGGGCATGACCAGCCGACCGCGTCAGTGCGCCTGGCTTTTGCCCAAGTTCAACAGTTCAGTTCAGACACAGGTAGCACACCCATCTGGATGGCATGGCCGTCACGGACGAGTTGTGGCGTTGTTTCAGTGCGCTGAGGAGGCAAGAATCGTTTCTTAAGGTTTTGTGCCAGCGCCGACGTGTTCGTTTGATGGGTAGCGCCGCGCGATCGCCTCGAGCTGGGGCACCAGCCGCAGCAGCGGCGCTTGCGAGCGAGCCACCAGCCGCAGCCCCAGCAGGATCTGCTCAAGCCGCTCGGTGATCCACACCGCCTCGGCCGACTCGACCAGCGGCTCGGTCGCGCGCGGCATGGTGAAACTCAAGCCGGCATGCACACCGGGCATGTCAAGGCGGGCCGGCAAGGTGCACAAATGCTGGCCGATGCTGCCAAGCACACGCATCAGCTGCAGCGCTGCCTCCAAATCAGCCGTGCACCGGGCTTGGAGGCGCGCGCCGCTTTGTCCGCCCCATGCCTGCCCCAGCAGCCGCAGCGTGAGCGCATACACCGCATTGCCCAGGTCCAGCACTGCAGCGGCGCCCGGCTCGTTGATGTGCACGCCGATGGCCGGATCGGCCGGCTTGCGCATCAGCGGGTTGCGGGCAGCGGGCCAGGCCGTTTCAGCGCCACGGCTCGAAGCGCGCAGTTCGGCCAACTCGTCCCGAATCAATACAAAGCGCACAAAGTGCGAATCCTCGGCAGAGGCGCCGCCCTCCCCCTGGGTCACGATGGTATCGAGCGCTGCCAGCGCCTCCTGCAAATTGCTGATAGTTGCCATTCCCGGCAAATCCAGGCGGTCAGGCCCGATCTGCATGGACGGATCACCGCAAAAAAGCGTTTCGCCGACATCGTTTGCCAGTTCGGTGAGGCAAGCGCGCAGGTGGGCATAAAACTCGCCAATGGTGGCGTAATCCATGGCGCTGGGCATCAGCGAGGCGCCCGGGCGCGCCCCTCGGTGATAGTCTTCGCGGCGGCTGGCAAAGCTCTTGCCATCGGGCAAGTCGCTGCCTTCGGGCCGCTCGAGGTAGATGAAATGGTCCAGCGTGTCCAGGCTGAAGGGCGCCAGTTCCACCACAATGTCGGCCGGATGATAAAGCGGGGCCACCGGCAGGTTGGGCCGGTTGAAATGGGGCCGCACGCCGATTGCGACCGAAAGATTGGCAATCAACGCCAGGTGCGTCATCTCCTCCATCGCCACTTGCATGATCGAGCCACGCCAGGCGTCGACCTGCTTCGCCTCGCCGGCCTGCAGCTCGCTTGTGCCAGGCTGCTTCAGGCTGAAGGCCGCATACAGGTAGCAGCACAGCAAATTGTGCTCCAGCTCGGCGGCTTCGGCCAGAAGATGGGCGAGTTGCTCCCGGGAGCTCAGGCGCAGCTGCAGGGCTGCAGCCGCCTTTTCAATCGCAATCGTTTCGGTGGACATAGGGGGCTCTAGGTTAGGTAGGTTGCAGTTTGATAAAACATCGCTGGAGCCACGCCCGGCCTTGCTTTCCACCAGCGCGGGCTGAACGCGCAACGGTTCATCAGCGCGTATCAAATTACCTTGCTACAGCGGCCCGCATGCATCGGACACAGGCTCAGGAAAACGTCAGCCGGTCCGCAATTCAAATCGGGCGTTGGGCAAAGCAGCTGGGCACCCGGCCCGTGCAAACCCCGTTTCCCGGATGCCTGCCTGACGCCCCTGCATCCCCGCCTCGAGACCGTAAACGTACGGCTCCAGGAACCCGCCCCGCATGTCATGGCGGCCATCGCTTACATGCAAAGCACGGACCACCGTAAAAATTGAATGATTGCGATGTGCGCAAAACGTCAATTCATTCAGAGCCCATTGAGGCCCCAGGCGCCAGTTCATGAACTTCGAAGTCGTGCGTGTGCATGCAAGCGATTGCATGATCGACCCCAGACCGCACACGAATTAGACAGGCGTGCGAAGCGACTGGTTATTCATGTTCTTTATGGGATTGAGTATGCGTACAGGGCTGCATTCGAAGAAAAACGGCATTCGCACCTTGATAACGACGGTTACCGGCCCAACCCGAACACGCCGATGGAGCAGGCCTCGCTCGCCCTGGCCACAGTCGCTCAATCGCTGCCAAGTCAGGAAGGCGTTGTGATGCACCCCGTATCGTGATCGTTGGGGGATGCGCTGGCGGGCTGGCGCAGGCACGCGCCAACCATTTCAAATTCCGCCTGGGCAGGTTCTCGTTCCTGGACCGGGTCGGCAAGACCATCGATCTGGCTACCAGCCACGACGAGGCCGGGCGGGAAATCACGCCTGTGCAGACGCTGGGCTACGACACGCTGGTCATGGCCGTCGGTAGTTTGAGCCAGAAAGGCTTGAACAACTCAATTCAAGGCAAGGCTGGTTACCCTGACGTTTGCCGGTCAACCCCATGCAGGCATCAACTGGCATGAAAAGGAAGCAGGAGACAACCATGGCGATCACGGCAGTTCTGGTGGATGATGATGAGGGCCTGTGCGAATGCTTGGTTCCCGTGCTGCACGATTTAGCCGACGTGCAGGTGCTGGGTGTGGCGCAAACACCTGCCGATGCGATTGGCCTGATGGCCAAACATGAGAAAGACTGGGAACTGCCGATCCTCGATATTGATTTGCGCAACGGCAGCGGCCTTGCGGTGCTGCACGCCTGCCAGAAGCGATCGGCGCATCAGGAGGTGTTTGTCCTGACCAACATGGCGACCGGTCACGTGCGAAGCCGCTGCCATGATTTCGGGGTGGACGCCGTGTTCGACAAGGCCACGGAATTGGACCAATTCTTTGAATGCTGCAAAAACTTGCAGGCGCATTCCCGCCAGGACCCCCATTGATGGCCTTGCGCTACGCCAGGCCAAGCGCGGGCAAAAAAGCGCGCCTGACTTCGGAAGCTCCCAGCAAGCTCGGCTCAATCGTTCGGGTGAACCACGAGGAATGGCCGCCCAGGAAATGCGCATGCAGATCGACGAGTTCGCCATGGCGG
>JAQGMN010000486.1 GCA_028292345.1 Polaromonas sp.
GCGACGTGCAGACCTATCCCTGCGAAGGCACGACCGGCGTGAACCGCCAGCTGACCAATGAAACGCCGAACCCGGTGCCGGGCCGGGACCTGCGCACCGCGCCGCTGGGCTCGACCGTGTACATCGCGGTTCGCCAGGGCAACCGGCTGGCGATCACCCGCGCGGCGATGACCCGGGCGGCCACCGGCGAAGCCGTGGCGCTGCGCCCGCCGGTCACGTCGGCCAGCGACCCCTACGGGCCGTGCCTGACCGGCTGCTTCGCGCCGCACCAGGCCTATGTCGTGCCGGACGCGCCGCTGCTGCCCGAGACGGCGTACACCGTGATGCTCGGCGGAACCAACAACGGCACGGCATTCAGCCGCAGCTTCACGTTTTCGACCGGCAGCGGGGACTGACCAAAGCGCGGCCGGCCAGGCTTGCTTTTGGGGTGCGGGCCGGAAGGCGCTTTCCTGCGCCCTACCCGCCGCTGCAGGAATCCAGAAGCGACGCAAATGGCCGCTCGACCGGAACGCACCACAGTGAAATGGCGCGCCTGCGAAGGAAAATTGCATCCATCGAGAAGCCCGCGTCAAAAAGGCATGCATGTGCGGCGAAAGCCTTGAATTTGAGAATGCGAAACGCCATTGCCAGCATTTCCAGACAGATAAATTAAAACTTTCCCCTGCTTGACAGATTTTTTAACGCAAGGCCGCCAAAAATCTTACACAAATAGTTACACTTAAATTGAACTGCAAAGTTTGCCTCGAAGTTTGCACAGCCTGGAAAAAAGCACTGTTGCCGTGTCTTCAGAAGGGCTGCTGAACTTGAGGGTTAAAGCTGCAATCTGTCGCAACGCCGTCACATTCAACCTTGGGGTCATCCATGAACATTCATCTTTCGAACAAAAATGCGGCCGACTTCAAGAACAAGGCGCAGATGGCCTCAGCGCTGGCGCTGGCGGCGCTGCTGTCCGCCTGCGGAGGCGGCAGCGACGGTGGCGGCGGCGCCGGAACCACTGCGTCGTCGGCCGGGCAGACGGGAGCGCAGCCCCTGGCGGCAGCGCCACCCCCCCAATGGCCTCCCCCAACGCGACCATCGTCACCAACATTGCTGCGGCGCCAAGCTACGCGGCAGGCAGTGAGGAACTCGCGGCCTACCTCCTCCTCAATGCCGAGCGCAGCCGCTGCGGCTTCGGGCTGCTGGCCGCCAGCGCGCCGCTGGACGCGGCGGCCAGGGCGCATGCCGACTACCAGATCATCAACAGCCAGTACACGCACCAGGAAATTGTCAGCCAGTTCCCGGACGGCTTCACCGGCGCAGACCCTGTCGCGCGCGTCAGAGCGCAGGGCTACACCGACCTGGGCGCGGTAAGCGACGAAATTGCCATGTTCATGTCCAGCAACCCGGCGCAGTCCAAGCTCGGGTTTGGCGAGAAGGGCATTCGCGGACTGCTCAACGCGCCTTATCACCTGAGCGGACTGATGAGCGGCTTTCGCGATGTCGGCGTGGCCGTGCGCTCGAACGACGACACGGGCAGAGGGCAGCGCGCCGTTTTCGTGCAGGTCAATGCGGCCCATACCGCCAGCGCCGGCCCGCAGTTGCCGGGCAGCACCGATGTGCAGACCTACCCTTGCGAAGGCTCGACCGGCCTGAACCGGCAGCTGACCGATGAAACGCCCAACCCCGTGCCGGGCCGGGACCTCGTCGCGTCGCCCCTGGGCTCGACTGTCTACATTGCGGTTCGCCCGGGCAACCGGCTGACCATTACCAGCGCGGCCATGACGCAGGCCGCCAGCGGACAGGCCGTGATGCTGCGCAAGCCCATCACCTCGGAAAACGATCCCTACGCGGCGAGCTGCCAGCAGACCGGCTGCTTCCTGCCGCACCAGGGCTATGTCGTGCCGGAGGCGCCCTTGCTGGCAAACACGGCCTATACCGTGATGCTAGGCGGTACCAACAACGGCGTGGCGTTCAGCCGCAGCTTCACCTTCTCGACCGGCAGCGGCGGCTGAAGCAAAAGCGCAGGCAAGGCCAGCATTCAATCCAGAAAGGCCGTTTGCGCAACAGGCACGGGCGCTGGCTGCTATGAAAAAAATGCAACCAGCACCCAACGGATCAAGCCGGTTGCGCTTCGCCGAAGTGGAACACGCCCGGCTCCAGAATCGGATTCACGTCCACATGGATGGTGCTCTTGGGCGGAAACCGGCCTTCGAGCAGCAATTTCGACAACGGGTTTTCAATCCGCTGCTGGATCGCGCGCTTCAATGGCCGGGCGCCGAACACCGGGTCGAATCCGACCTTGGCGAGTTCGCCAATGGCCGCTTCGGACACATCGAGCGCCAGGTCCATCTTGGCCAGCCGGGCCAGCAGCACCTTCAGCTGGATGCGGGCAATCGACTCGATGTTCTTCGCGTCGAGCGGATGGAAGACCACCGTCTCGTCGATCCGGTTCAGGAACTCGGGACGGAAATAGTTCTTCAGCTCCTCCAGCACCGCATCCTTGATGTCCTCATACGGCTTGCCGGTCATCGACTGGATGATGGGCGAGCCGATGTTGCTGGTCATGACGATCACCGTGTTCTTGAAGTCCACCGTGCGGCCCTGGCCGTCGGTCAGCCGGCCATCGTCGAGCACCTGCAGCAGCACGTTGAACACGTCGGGGTGGGCTTTTTCGATTTCGTCGAGCAGCAGCACGCTGTAGGGCTTGCGGCGCACGGCCTCGGTCAGGTGGCCGCCCTCCTCGTAGCCGACATAGCCGGGCGGCGCGCCGATCAGGCGGGCGACCGAATGCTTTTCCATGAACTCGCTCATGTCCACGCGGATCAGGTGGTCCTCGCTGTCGAACAGAAAACCGGCCAGCGCCTTGCACAGCTCGGTCTTGCCAACGCCCGTGGGGCCAAGGAACAGAAAGGAACCCGTGGGCCGGTTCGGGTCGCTCAGCCCTGAGCGCGAGCGGCGAATCGCGTTGGCGACGGCACCAATCGCCTCGTCCTGCCCGACGACGCGGTCGTGCAGCTTGCCTTCCATCTGCAGCAGCTTGTCCTTTTCGCCCTGCATCATCTTGGC
>JAQGMN010000076.1 GCA_028292345.1 Polaromonas sp.
CGGCCGGCTCCGATGACCTCAAGGCGGTCTATCTGGAAAAGCTGGTCAGCGGCCAGTGGACAGGCACCATGAACCTGACCGAGCCGCAGGCCGGCTCCGACCTGGCCGCCGTGCGCACCCGCGCCGAACCGCAGGCGGACGGCACGTACAAGGTGTTCGGCACCAAGATCTACATCACCTACGGCGAGCACGACATGGCCGAGAACATCGTCCACCTGGTGCTGGCCCGCGCGAGCGGCGCGCCCGAGGGCGTCAAGGGCATCAGCCTGTTTGTCGTTCCCAAATTCATGGTCAATGCCGACGGCACGCCGGGCGCGCGCAACGATGTGCATTGCGTGAGCATCGAGCACAAGATGGGCATCAAGGCCTCGCCGACGGCGGTGCTGCAGTTTGGCGACCATGGCGGCGCGACCGGCTACCTCGTCGGGGAAGAAAACCGCGGCCTCGAATACATGTTCATCATGATGAATGCGGCGCGCTATGCCGTGGGCGTGCAGGGCATTTCCATTGCCGAGCGGGCCTACCAGAAGGCCGTGGCCTTTGCCCGTGAGCGGGTGCAAAGCCGCCCGGTCGATGGCTCGGTCAAGGCCAGCGCGCCCATCATTCACCACCCCGACGTCAGGCGCATGCTGATGACCATGCGCGCCTACACCGAAGGCTGCCGCGCCATGGCCACCGTCGCTGCCGCCGCCTACGACGCGTCGCACCATCATCCGGACGCCGACGTGCGCAAGCAGAACCTGGCGTTCTACGAATTCATGGTCCCGCTGGTCAAGGGCTACAGCACCGAGATGAGCCAGGAAGTCACCTCGCTCGGCGTGCAGGTGCATGGCGGCATGGGTTTCATCGAGGAAACCGGCGCGGCGCAGTACTACCGCGACGCCCGCATCCTGACGATCTACGAAGGCACCACGGCCATCCAGGCCAACGACCTGGTCGGCCGCAAAACCGCGCGCGACGGCGGCCAGACCGCCCGGGGCGTTGCCGCGCAGATCGAGGCGACCGAAAACGAGCTGGTCGCGCAGGGCAGCGCCGACGCGCTGGCCGTGGCCAGCCGCCTGAAGGCCGGCCGCGAAGCCTTGCTCGATGTGGTCGGGTTTGTCGCCGCCAACACCCGCACTGACCCGAATGCGGTGTTCGCCGGCAGCGTGCCCTACCTGATGCTGGCGGGCAATGTGGTGGCCGGCTGGCAGCTGGCGCGCTCGCTGCTGGTGGCTCAGGAGCAGCTGGCGCAGGGCGTGGACAGCGCCTTCATGCAGGCCAAGATCACCACCGCCCGCTTTTACGCCGACCATTTGCTGACCAAGGCGCCCGGCCTGCGCGACAGCATCGTCGAAGGCGCGGGCAGCGTGAATGCGCTGGCGCTGGACGCGTTTTGAGCGCGATTCGGCTTTGCTTCTGAATTGATAGCTAACTGCGCTTGCCAGACGGGCGCAAAAGCATTTTTTCACTTAAAAAATCAAGAAACGACCACGGAGACCACCATGTCCAGACTGCCCGGCGCCCTGAACCACCTGCCCCTGCCCATCATCGGCTCGCCGCTGTTCATCATCAGCAACCCGAAACTCGTCATCGAGCAGTGCAAGGCCGGCGTCGTTGGCTCGATGCCGGCGCTCAATGCGCGCCCGGCGGCGCAGCTCGAGGACTGGCTGGCCGAGATCACCGAAACCCTCGCCGCCTGGAACCTGGCCAACCCCGACAATCCGGCCGCGCCCTTCGCCATCAACCAGATTGTGCACAAGTCCAACGACCGGCTCGAGCACGATCTGGAGGTGTGCGCCCGCTTCAAGGTGCCCATCATCATCACCTCGCTGGGCGCGCGCGAGGACCTGAACCAGGCGGTGCACGGCTGGGGCGGCGTGACGCTGCACGACATCATCAACAACAAGCATGCCCACAAGGCGATTGAAAAGGGCGCCGACGGCCTGGTGGCGGTGGCCTGCGGCGCGGGCGGCCATGCCGGCGTCAAAAGCCCGTTCGCGCTGATCCAGGAAATCCGCCAGTGGTTCGATGGCCCGCTGGCGCTGTCGGGCTCGATCTCGACCGGCGGCGGCGTGCTGGCCGCGCAGGCCATGGGAGCGGACTTTGCCTACATCGGCTCGGCCTTCATCGCCACCGAGGAAGCCCGGGCCTCGGACGCCTACAAGCAGGCGATTGTCCAGGGCGACTCGGACGACATCGTCTACAGCAACCTGTTCACCGGGGTGCACGGCAACTATCTGGCGCCCTCCATCCGCGCCGCCGGCATGGACCCCGCCAACCTGCCCGAAAGCGACCCGAGCAAGATGAACTTCGGCGGCGACAAGAGCAAAGCCTGGAAGGACATCTGGGGTTGCGGCCAGGGCATCGGCAGCGTCAGCAAGGTGCAGGCCACCGCCGCTTTCGTCGCCCAGCTCCGCCGCGAATACCAAGAGGCGCGCCGGCGGCTGCTGGCTTGAGCGGCCCGCATTCCCAGGCCGCGCAGTTCCGCGCGCGCCAGCCCGGCATCGATGCGCTCAAGGGCCTGGCCTGCGCCCTGATCGTCTGGCACCACCTGGCTTTTTACGGCCCGATGTCCGATGTGGTGTATCCCCATTTCCCGGGCCTGACCGACTGGCTGTACCACTATGGCCGCATGGCGGTGCAGGTGTTTCTGGTGGTCGGCGGCTTTTTGGCGGCGGGCTCGCTGGCGCCCGCCGGCATTGCCGTGTCCGGCCGGGCGGGACGGCTGATCCTTCGGCGTTACCAGCGGCTGCTGTTGCCTTATCTGGTGGCGCTGGGGGTCGGTGTGCTGGTGGCCGCACTGGTCCGGCCATGGTTTGAGCATTCTTCCGTGTCAGGCACGCCGACCGCCTGGCAATTGCTGGCCCATGCGCTGCTGCTGCAGGATGTGCTGGACCAGGAGGCGCTGTCCGCAGGCGTCTGGTACGTGGCGATCGATTTCCAGCTGTTCGTCATGAGCGTGCTGCTCTTCAGCCTGGCCCGGCGAATGCAAAAGGCGTTTGCCGACCGGTCCGGATGGCCCGCTGCCATCGGCATCGCGCTGGTGGCCGTCCTGGCCGTCCTGTCGCTGTTCGTGTTCAACCTGGAGGAAGAACTGAGCATGACGGGGCTGTATTTCTTCGGCGCCTATGCGCTGGGCATGCTTGCTTTCTGGATTTCCAGGACGGCCCGGCCAGGCCCCTGGCTGCTGGGGCTGGGCATCATGGGCAGCCTGGCCCTGCTGTTTGACTTCCGCGAGCGGCTGGCCGTGGCGCTTGCCGTGGCGTTCGGGCTGGTCTGGCTTGCGCACCGGCATGGGCGGAGCCGGCCCGGTCGCCGGCTGGACCCTGGCTGGCTCCTTGCGCTGCAGGCGCTTGGAACAATGTCCTATTCCATTTTCCTGATCCATTTTCCGGTGTGCCTCCTGGTCAATGCGCTGGTGAACCATTTCTGGCCGACCCAGCTGCTGGCCAATGGGCTTGGCCTGTTCGCGGCGTTTGGCTTGTCGCTGCTGGCGGGCCGGGCACTCTACCTGGGCGTCGAATCGCGCCGGACTACCTGGCTCGGCGGATGCAAGGCCAGCGGCGTTTTGCATTGACCGCCGTTGCCAGCACAGCAGGCTGTCCGCATTGCCAATGCACCTGGGTTCGGTGCCCTGGCGCGCAAGGGTGGATCGGGATCACTACACTCAAGTCCTTCTCAATTTTTGCAATTTCCTCAAAACCGACTCCATGGATCTTTTTATGCTGGCGATGCTGGTCGCCCTTGGCAGCCACATGCTCAAGTCCAAATATCAGCGCAGGCGCATTGCCCTGCTGGGCAGCCACCTGGGGAAATACCAGATCGAAAAACTGATGGAAACGCTGACCGAGGGCTACATGCGCGCCCTGGGTGAATCCGACGACGCGCGCCGCGAACAGATTTTCAGCCTGCTCGGCACCACCGAGGCGTCGCTGTGCGACCAGCTCAATCGTTTCAGCGCCGAGTTTTCCAAGGTCGATGAAGCCGAGGCCCGGGTCAGCAAGCTGCCCGTGGCCGTTCCTTTTGCCGACAGGCTGTTTCCCCGCGCCACTTTCGACCTGCGCAAGGCCCTGGCGATCCATGCGCAGGGCATCACCCAGGCGGCCCGGAACGGCGCCAACCGCAGCCCCAAGGCCAAGGCGTTCACCGTATCGGCCGAGCTGTTTTTGCTGCAGCACACCTGCCACTGGTTCTGCAAGTCAAAAACCATCGCGTCTGCGCGCCTGCTGGGCCGGCAGAAAACTTCGTACGAGCAAGTCGTGGACGCCGTGGCGCCGGAAACCCGCAAGGCCTATTGCGCCCTGGTGGGGCGTTGAGCCCGGCCGCTGGCTAAAGCGCAGCCGGGCTGCCCCGGGCCATGCCGGCCTGGCAATGGGCATAGATGTCCAGTTCGGCCTGGTAGACGCCGGTCTGCACGTTCATCAGGCCAAGCACCGAATGAAAATAGTTGTCATGGCTGATCGGCGCGTCGAGTTGCTGCTTCAGGCAGGCGGTGGTGATCCGGCTGCGCTGCTCGAAGCCGGGCGACAGCCAGGTGATCCACGGCACATGCTTTTGCACGTCGGGCGCCAGGTTGTAGGGCATGCCGTGCAGGTACAGGTTGTTTTCGCCCAGCGATTCGCCGTGGTCGGCCAGGTAGAGCAGGGCGGGCGAGGCGGTCGGCTCCTGCGCCTTGAGCCACTGGATGCTCGATGCCAGCAGGTGGTCGGTGTAGACGATGCTGTTGTCGTAGGCATTGACCAGCCCTTGCTGCGAGCAGCTTTGCAGGGCGTTGTCGGTGCATTCGGGCAGGAATTTCTTGAAGGCGGCCGGCGAGCGCTTGAAGTAGGCCGGACCGTGGCTGCCCATCTGGTGCATCACGACCACCACGCCTTTGGCCCGTCGCTCGGCATTCAAGGCGGCAATGCGCGCGTCCAGGCCTTGCAGCATGATTTCGTCGAAGCATTCGCCGCTGTCGCACAGGCCGGCCACCGCCAGCTGGCTGGTTTCGGCATGGGGCACACGGTCGCAAACGCCCTTGCAGCCCGACTGGTTGTCGAGCCAGAGCACGGCCAGCCCGGCATGCTGCAGCACGTCCATCAGGCCTTCGTAGTTGGCCGCGCGCGTTTCGTAGCGGGCCCGCCCGAAATGGGAAAACATGCACGGCACCGACGCCGCCGTGCTGGTGCCGCATGACCAGGCGTTGCGCTGGCTGGCGATGTTTTCCTTGGCCAGTTCGGGCGTGGTCGGGCGGCCGTAGCCGTTGACCGCGAAATTGACGCTGCGGCCGGTCTCGCCCAGCACCAGCAGCAGCAGGGGCGGCTTGGCCTGGGCGATGTAGCTGGCGCCCAGCCTCGCGTCCTCGCCCAGCGGCAGGAGGGTGGATTCGTCGCGCTGGAATGGCCGGGCCGCCACCGAACCCAGCGCATAGAAGGAATTGAGCGGGTTGATCAGGTAGCGCACCTGGGGATAGCTGCGCATCACCGAAGCCATGCTTTGAAAGAAGAGCATCAGCACCACGACCAGCAGGGCGCAACTGGTCAGCAGCGCCACCAGGTTGGAGACGGCCTGGCGCGCCGGGTTTTGCAGCCGGATGTGCTGGCGCCACAGCAGCGCGCAGGGCAGCACCGCCAGCACCCCCACGGTGGCCAGCAGGCGCCAGTTCAGCAGGTCGCGCGTCTCGTGCGCATCCGTCTGCAGGACGTTGACCATCATGGCCTTGTCGATGACGACGCCATAAGCCAGCATGAAATAGGCGCCGAAGGCGGCCGACACGCAAAAAAGCATGATGACCGGCTTGAGCGTCCAGCGCCAGGCCAGCAGGCTGAGCAATCCGGCCGTGACCAGGCCGATCACCAGCGCCAGCGCCAGGCTGACGGTGATCGCCTGGCCGCTGCTCAGGTCGGGCAGCCGGGCCAGCGCCCGCCACAGCGCCACGTTGCAGACCGTGGCAATCCAGAAGCTGGCAAGCACGACCACCCACGCGGGCCGCATGCCGGCGCGCGACGCGGTCGCGCTCGGAGCCAGAGAACGACGGGCGGACGGGGTGAGGGGATGGGCAAAAGCAGGCGGGTGCAGCGGCATAGCGCGGCATTGTAGAAGTGCCAGCTTAGCCTGCGCTTAAGGCCGCAACGTGCCGGCGTGGTGCCTCAGGTGATCGTCCATGAAGGTGGCGATGAAGTAGTAGCCGTGGTCATAGCCCGCTTGGCGGCGCAGCGTCAAGGGCTGGCCGGCCGAGGCGCAGGCGGCTTCAAACCGGTCGGGATCAAGCTGCTCGGCCAGGAACTTGTCGGCCAGGCCCTGGTCGATCAGGATGCCGCCGGGGTAGGGCGCGCCGGGCAATGCCGCCATCAGGGCGCTGGCGTCATGTGCCGGCCAGCCCGATTCGTCGCTGCCCAGGTAGCCGGCAAAGGCTTTGCGGCCCCACGGGCACTGGCTGGGCGCGCAGATGGGCGCAAAGGCCGACACCGACCGGAACCGGCCGGGATGGCGCAGCGCCAGCGTCAGCGCGCCATGGCCGCCCATCGAATGGCCGAAGATGCCGATGCGCGCTGCGTCCAGCGGCAACGCATCCGTCAGCAGCGGCAGCAGTTCGGCCATCAGCCAGCTTTCCATGCGCCAGTGCCGCGACCAAGGCGACTCGGTGGCATCGAGGTAAAACCCGGCGCCCACGCCGAAATCCCAGCTGTCGGCTTCGCCCGGCAGGTTGGCGCCGCGCGGGCTGGTGTCGGGCGCAATCAGCGCCAGGCCCAGCTCGGCGGCCAGCCGCTGGGCGCCGGCCTTGGCCATGAAGGTTTCCTCGTTGCAGGTCAGGCCCGCCAGGTAGAGCAGGGCGGGCACCGGGCCTGCAGATGCCTGCGGCGGCAGAAAGACCGAGAACTTCATCGGCAGGCCGATCTCAAGGGACTCGTGCCGGTAAAACCGCTGCGTGCCGCCGAAGCAGGCGTGTTCGCTCAGCAGCGTCAAGGGATTGGGATTCATTTGAATACTACTGATTTGATAGCTGCCTGGGCACGCCCAGCATGCGCATAAGGCCGATCTGGTTAATAAAGCACGACGCCGCGAATCGATTCGCCGCTTTTCATCAGGTCGAATCCCTTGTTGATGTCTTCCAGCGGCATGGTGTGCGTGATCAGGTCGTCGATGTTGATCTTGCCTTCCATGTACCAGTCCACGATCTTCGGCACGTCGGTGCGCCCGCGCGCGCCGCCGAAGGCCGAACCCTCCCACTTGCGGCCGGTCACCAGCTGGAACGGGCGCGTGCTGATCTCGGCGCCGGCCTCGGCCACGCCGATGATGATGGAGCGGCCCCAGCCCTTGTGCGTGCATTCGAGCGCCTGGCGCATCACCTGCGTGTTGCCGATGCA
>JAQGMN010000114.1 GCA_028292345.1 Polaromonas sp.
CCTTGCTGGTTTTCACGATTGACTTGACAGCGCCACCGGCTGAAGATTGCCCGTCGCGCCACTGCGGACAATCGGCTGAAACAGGCCGCCGCCTTCCTTGCCAGGCAGGCACCCATGCGACAGCAGGAATCTCCGCCGCAGGTCGCGATAGCGACAATGCAAACCTTGTTAGTCACCCAAAAGACAGCCCATGGACGATCCTATTCTTACGATAGATGAAAGAACGGCCATCAACAGCGGCCGCTGGTTCTCATCCCTTTCACCTTCCCTGAGGCACGACATCCTCCGATGCGCTTACGTCAAACGGTTCAAGGACGGCGACCTCATCGCTGCACGCGGCGACCCACCGGAAGAATGGATCGCCTGCGCCACGGGCGCGGTACGCGTGAGTTCGACGTCGATTTCCGGCAAGCAGGTGACCCTGACCTATGTCGAGCCGGGCATCTGGTTCGGCGACGTGGCGATCTTCGACGGCGACCGGCGCACCCACGATGCCTATGCGCACGGCACCACCACCATCCTGTGCGTGGCGCGCGCCGACCTGCGCAAGATATTGACCCAGCATGTCGAACTCTACGAAGCCTTGCTGCGCCTGCATGCGCGGCGCATCCGCCAGCTGTTCGGCCTGGTCGAGGACCTGAACACCCTGCCCCTGCGGGCGCGGCTGGCCAAGCAGTTGCTGCACCTGGTGCGCAGCTACGGCGTTCCCAGCCTGGCCAACGGAAGCGACACCCGCATCAGCCTGCAACTGGCGCAGGAAGAACTGGCGCAACTGCTGGGCGCCTCGCGCCAGCGGGTCAATCAGGAACTCAAGGCAATGGAGCGCGAGGAAGCCATCCGCATCGAGCCGGGCGGCCTGGTGGTGCGCAACCGCCAGACCCTGTTGCGCATTTCCGAAGCGGATGCCGACAAATAGCCCGACCCGTTCCCAGGAGACCAGCCCCATGAGCAATTTTGACCATTTCGTCGGCACCCGGGCCGTCACCGCCGGCCAGGCGTTTGATGCCGAAGCGCTCGTGGCCTACCTGAGCGCGCATCTGGACGGCTTCAGCGGGCCGATGGAGGTCGAGATTTTCAAGGGCGGACAGTCCAATCCCACCTACAAGCTGATCACGCCCCATGCCAGCTACGTGATGCGCGCCAAACCCGGCCCGGTCGCCCGGCTGCTGCCGTCGGCGCATGCGGTCGAGCGCGAATTCAGGGTGATGCAGGGCTTGCAGGACACGGACGTGCCGGTGCCGAAAATGCATTGCCTGTGCGAGGACGAATCCGTCATTGGCCGCGCTTTTTACGTCATGGAGTTCGTCGAAGGGCGCGTGCTGTGGGACCAGTCGCTGCCGGGCATGACGCCAGTTCAGCGCGGCGACATCTACGACGAGATGAACCGCGTGATTTCGGCCCTGCACAAGGTCGATTTTGCCGAACGCGGCCTGGCCGGCTACGGCAAGCCCGGCAACTACTTCGAGCGCCAGATCGGCCGCTGGAGCAAGCAGTACCAGGCGTCCGTCACGCAGCCCATCCCCGAGATGGACAGCCTGATGCAGTGGCTGCCGGCGAACATTCCCGCCAGCGCCCGCGATGAAAGCAAGGTGTCCATCGTGCATGGCGACTTCCGGCTCGACAACCTGCTGTTTCACCCCACCGAGCCCCGGGTGCTGGCGGTGCTGGACTGGGAACTGTCCACGCTCGGCCATCCGCTGGCCGACTTCAGCTACCACTGCATGGCCTGGCACATTCCGCCCGGCACGTTCCGGGGCATTGGCGGCCTGGATGTCGCCCGCCTGGGCATTCCGACCGAGGCCGAATACATCGCCCGGTATTGCGAGCGCACCCAGCTGGCCACGCCCGAGTCGCTCCAGGACGACTGGAACTTTTACCTGGCCTACAACCTGTTTCGCATTGCCGCCATTTTGCAGGGCATTGCCAAGCGGGTGGAAGCCGGCACCGCTTCCAGCGCGCAGGCGGTCAGTTCGGCCGCCGGCGCGCCGCTGCTGGCCCGCATGGCCTGGGACTTCGCGCTCAAGGCGCAAGCCTGAAGGCGCACCGTCCCACCTAGCCACCCCACCACAACGTTTCACGGCGCAGGCCTTTTCCTATAACAACCCGTCCCTTCAGGAGATATTCATGGACTTCGACTACACCCCCAAAGTAAAAGAGCTTCAGGCGCGCCTGCTGAAGTTCATGGATGCGCATATTTATCCCAACGAAGCGCGGTTTTTCCGTGAAATCGCCGAGAACCGGGCCAAAGGCAACGCCTGGGTTCCCACCACGCTGATCGAGGAACTCAAGCCCCTGGCGCGGGCCGCCGGCTTGTGGAACCTGTTCCTGCCGCATTCGCCGCGCGCGCCCGAAGGCCTGTCCAACCTCGAATACGCGCCGCTGTGCGAAATCATGGGCCGGGTACCGTTTGCCGCCGAAGTCTTCAACTGCTCGGCGCCCGACACCGGCAACATGGAAACCATCGCCCGCTACGGCTCGGAAGCCAACAAGGACGAATGGCTGGACCCGCTGCTCAAGGGCGAGATCCGCTCGGCCTTCCTGATGACCGAGCCCGAAGTCGCCTCGTCCGACGCGACCAACGTCCAGTGCCGCATCGAGCTCGATGGCGACGACTACGTCATCAACGGCCTGAAATGGTGGTCGTCCGGCGCCGGCGACCCGCGATGCGCGGTGTACATCGTCATGGGCAAGACCGACCCGGAGGCCGGCCGCCACGAGCAGCAGTCGATGATCCTGGTGCCCGCCAATTCGCCGGGCGTCACCGTGATCCGGCCCCTGAGCGTGTTCGGCTACGACGACGCGCCGCACGGCCACATGGAAGTGCGCCTGACCAATGTCCGCGTGCCGGCGGCCAACCTGCTGCTGGGCGAAGGGCGCGGCTTCGAGATCGCCCAGGGACGCCTGGGCCCCGGACGCATCCACCACTGCATGCGCAGCATCGGCATTGCCGAGCGCGCGCTGGAGCTGATGTGCAAGCGGCTGAGCAGCCGCGTAGCGTTCGGCAAGCCGATTGCGCGCCAGTCGGTCTGGAGCGAACGCATTGCCGATGCGCGCTGCATGATCGAGCAGGCCCGGCTGCTCACCCTGAACGCGGCCTACATGATGGACACCGTCGGCAACAAGGTGGCCAAGGCGCAGATCGCCATGATCAAGGTGGTCGCGCCCACCATGGCCTGCCAGGTCATCGACTGGGCCATCCAGGCGCACGGCGGCGGCGGCGTGTCGGATGATTTCCCGCTGGCTTACGCCTATGCCAACCAGCGCACGCTGCGTCTGGCCGACGGACCGGACGAAGTCCACCGCGCGTCGCTGGCCAAGCTCGAACTGGCCAAGCACCTGGTCATTCCGGGCGAGGTGCAGATGCCGGTGACGCGCGGCTGCTGATCCGTTCGGGCCGTTTGACGGGCACATTCCGCTATTCAATCAATAGCAGCATGTGACCGTTTTACATGCGCAAGCGGCATAAAACATCAATAATTTCTTTTGGAGCTGCGGAACCGCCGGAGCAGCAGCGGCCAGCCGGCTTTCGCCCTTTCCCGTAAAGTCGCGTCAATTCAACTCAAGGAAGCCGCCGTGATCAATGTCTATTCCTGGCCCACGCCCAACGGCCACAAGGTCCACATCATGCTGGAGGAATGTGGCCTTCGACTGGGCCGCGACTGGCAGGTTTTCCCGGTCAACATCGGTGCCGGCGACCAGTTCAAGCCCGAATTCCTGGCCATCAGCCCCAACAACAAGATACCGGCGCTGGTCGATCCGCAAGGCCCCGACGGCAAGCCGATGCCGCTGTTCGAATCGGGCGCCATCCTGCTGTACCTGGCATCGAAAACCGGCAAATTCCTGCCCAAAAGCGACCGGCTCAAGTTCCAGGTGTTGCAATGGCTGATGTTCCAGATGGGCAGCGTCGGGCCGATGCTCGGGCAGACGCATCATTTCCGCAAGTACGCGCCCGAGAAAATCGACTATGCCGTCAACCGCTACACCAACGAAACCCGGCGGCTTTACGGCGTGATGGACAAGCAGCTGTCCAAAAGCCGGTTCATCGCATGCAACCAGTACACCGTGGCCGACATCGCCATCTTTCCGTGGCTGCGCAGCTGGGAGGACCAGGGCATCGACTGGGCCGGCTATCCGCACCTGAAAGCCTGGTTCGACCTGATCAGCGCCAGGCCCGCCGTCAGGCGCGGCGTCGGGGTCCTGGCCGATTTGCGCAAGCCATTTCGTGACGACAAGGAACGCGAGATACTGTTCGGCAGCACGCAATACCAAAAGCGCTGAGGTTCAATGCGAGCCCCGCGCCCTGAATTGCAGATTTTTCCAAGGCCCGCACCCAACCCGGCGGTCTGGCTGATTGACACGGTGGGCGGCCTTCAATTACAAAAGCGCATCAGGCGCACAAGAGCAGAACCCGGTTTTTGGCAAGTGGAACGGTTTGCGTTGCGGCTTGAGTCACAGGAGACCATGCGATGAAAAGAATTGCGATTCTTACACTCTTCCTTGCGGCGCAGGCCTTGGCGCACCATGGATGGAGTGAATACGACTCGGGGCAACCGCTGGAACTCGCCGGCAGCATCGAGGAGTCAGGCTATGTTCATCCGCATGGCCTGGTCAAGCTTAAAACGGCGGACAAGACCTGGACCGTGGTCCTGGCCCCGCCCAGCCGCATGCAAAACCGCGGCTTGAGCCAGGACATGCTGGCGCCGGGCAAGCGCGCAACGGCCTACGGCTACCCCAATCGCAACAATCCCGGCGAATTGCGCGCCGAGCGCATCACCATCGACGGCAAAACCACGGAGCTGCGCTGATGCAGGAAGGCGCCGGCTTGCTGGGCTGGCTCGGATCGACCGCCCTGGCCGATGCCATGCGCACCAGCCTGTGGCTCTATCCCATCGTTGAGATAGTCCACATTGCCGGGTTCACGCTGCTGGTCGGCGCCATTGCCATGTTCGACTTGCGGGTGCTGGGCTGGTCGAGGTCCCTGCCGGTGGACCAACTGGGAAGGTTTTTGCTGCCCTGGTCGGCTGCCGGCCTGTTGCTGATCGTGCCGGCCGGGCTGATGATGTTTTCCGCCCATCCGCACGACTTTGCCAGCAACCGGGTTTTCCTGCTCAAACTTTCACTGATCGCCGCCGCCGGCATCAACGCCTTGTTGTTTCACACGGGGGTGTACCGCACGGTCGCGGCATGGAATGCAGAGCGCACAGCGCCCATGACGGCCCGGCTTCAGGCGCTCGCGTCACTGGCCCTGTGGATCACCGTGATCTGCTGCGGCAGGCTGCTGGCGTATACGTGAGACAGAGATGGCAGCGTATAAATTCTTTGTTTACCTGCTTGCCGGCTGGTCGGGATTTTTTGTCATGGCGCTCGAATTGCTTGGGGGACGGGCGCTGGGGCCGTTTTTCGGGTCAGGCATTTATGTATGGGGCGCCATCATCACGCTGTTCATGCTCTCCCTGTCCATCGGCTACCTGATCGGCGGCTCGCTGTCCGCCAGCCGGCCAAGCCTGGAAAAGCTGAGCGCCATCCTGCTGCTGGCCGTCCTGGCATCACTTCCCTGCGTGCTGGCATCCCATCCGATTCTCGAATTCATCTTTGACCGGGTGCCCGATCCTAGGTATGGCGCGCTGTGCGCCTCGGTCGCGCTTTTCTTCTTGCCGATCACGGTGTCAGGTGCGGTGTCGCCCTATGCCGTCCGGCTGCTGGTCGACGGCCTGGGCACCAGCGGCAAGGTGGCCGGCAAGGTCTTTTTTGTATCGACCTTCGGCAGCATGCTGGGCACGCTGCTGACATCTTTTTACCTGGTGCTGTTGTTCGAACTGGACCAGATTTTGTGGGGAATGATGGCCATTTCCTTGTTGATCGGCATGGCAGGACTGGTGTTTCACCGGGGAAGGCTCAAGCATGCGGCAACTGCCTGAATGGCTGATGGGCGCGGCCCTGGCGCTGGCAGCCGGTATGGCCAGCGCGCAGGACATCTACCAGGAGAAATCCCTGTACCGCGACATTCTGGTGTTCGAGGAACAAGGACTTCGCTGCATGAAGTTCGGTCGCCAGGCCACGGGGCGGCAAAGCTGCATTTCCCTGAAAAACCCTGACGCGCTGGTACTGAGCTACACCAGGATGCTGCTGGGCGCGCTTTACCTCAAGCCCCAGCCGCAGAACATCCTGATCATTGGCCTGGGCGGGGGCAGCCTGCCTTCGGCATTGAAAAAAATCGTTCCCCAGGCAAGGATTGAAACGGTCGAGCTTGATCCTTCCGTGGTGAAGGTCGC
>JAQGMN010000160.1 GCA_028292345.1 Polaromonas sp.
TCGGTGCTGCTGGCGGCGGCCGACACCTTCCGCGCCGCCGCGCGCGAGCAGCTCAGCGTCTGGGCCGACCGCAACACGGTCGAGATCGTCAGCCAGGAAAACGGCGACCCGGCGGCTGTCAGCTTTGACGCGGTCACCGCCGGCAAGGCGCGCGGCAAGGACGTGGTGCTGGTCGATACCGCTGGCCGGCTGCCGACGCAGTTGCACCTGATGGAAGAGTTGCGCAAGATCAAGCGCGTGGTGCAAAAGGCCGATGCCACGGCACCCCACGAAGTGCTGCTGGTGATCGACGGCAACACCGGCCAGAATGCGCTGGCCCAGGTGAAGGCCTTTGACGACACGCTGCAGCTGACCGGCCTGGTCGTGACCAAGCTCGACGGCACGGCCAAGGGCGGCGTGCTGGCGGCGATTGCGCTGTGGGCGCGCGAACGCGCCAGGGCGTCGCCCGGCCTGCGGCCGGTGGCGGTGTACTTCATCGGCGTGGGCGAGAAGCTCGAAGACCTTGAAACCTTCAATGCCCGCGAATTTGCCCAGGCCCTGCTCGGCTGATGGGTCCGGCCGGCATTGAAAACCGGGATATCGCCGCCATCTGCTTTTTTTAAAGGATTGCTTGCGTGAACAACCCTCTGAGTCAGATTTTTCGTTTTATTTTGAAACTGGTTTTCGCCTTGTCCGCGGCCGTGCTGGCCGTCGGATTGTTGCTGGTCGCCCTGACGGTATTTGCCCTGAGCCTGCTCAAGTCCTTGATCACCGGCCGGAAACCCGCGCCCCTCATGGCTTTTGCCCGTTTCCAGCAGTTTTCGCAGTCGGGCATGTGGGCTGCAAGCCCGTCGCGTCCGCCTTCGCCCAAGGCGGCGACAGGCCAGGTGATCGATGTCGAAGCGCGCGAACTCCGGGATGACGGCTCCAGGTTCTGACCCCCTGCGCCCTTGCCGGGCAGCCCGTTCAGGCGCTACATTTTAAATAGCGGTATGCGCTTATCGCTATTGCGCAAAAGCCATTTTTCATGGTAATTTTTAGGCAATAGTCCAGATTTCACTGGCCCGACTCCCATCCCTGGGCTCTGGCCGTTTCTGGGGCTTTACAAGCCCGAAACCAAGTCCGCTGAACCAATCGGTGCAAGATTTGTCTTATAGGCAGGTTTATCACTGATTAGCTTTTGGCTATTGATCCCATTGAACAGGTTGCCTGGCACTCTCAGTAGTGGAGTGCTAACATTTAGCATTAGCGAAAAGGAGTATTGCAATGTCTTATGCCCTTTCCCCCAAGTCGATGATGTCTGCTGCCGTTGCGCCGGCCCTGTCGGCCAACGCCGTGGCCGCGCTGAATCCTTGGTCGATGGTGCCTCCGCTGGGCAATCTGGATGCCTACATCTCGGCGGTCAACCGCCTGCCCATGCTGACGCTGGAGCAGGAGCAGGAATTTTCGAAGAAACTCAAGGAAGACAACGACCTCGATTCGGCCGGAAAGCTGGTGCTGTCGCACCTTCGGCTGGTGGTGTCGATTTCCCGCAAGTACCTGGGTTACGGCCTGCCCCACGGCGACCTGATCCAGGAAGGCAACATCGGCCTGATGAAGGCGGTCAAGCGTTTCGACCCTGACCAGAACGTGCGCCTGGTGAGCTATGCCATGCACTGGATCAAGGCCGAGATTCACGAGTACATCCTGAAGAACTGGCGCATGGTCAAGGTGGCCACCACCAAGGCCCAGCGCAAGCTGTTCTTCAACCTGCGCTCGATGAAGCAGGGCTACAAGGACGACGCCGACGTCGCCACGCACCGCGACACGCTGACCGAGGGCCAGATCGATTCGATGGCGCAGACGCTCAACGTCAAGCGCGAGGAAGTCATCGAGATGGAGCAGCGCATGTCGGGCGGCGATGTCCTGCTGGACCCGGGCCCGAGCGACGACGGCGAAGACGCCTTCGGTCCGATCGCCTACCTGGCCGACAGCGCGCAGGAGCCCACGGCGCTGATGGAATCGCGCGAGCGTGACGACCTGATGACCGGCGGCCTGAGTACCGCGCTGGAGGAACTCGATCCGCGCGCCCGGCGCATCGTCGAGGAACGCTGGCTCAACGTGAACGACGACGGTTCGGGCGGCATGACGCTGCACGACCTGGCGGCCGAATACAAGGTCAGCGCCGAGCGGATTCGCCAGATCGAGGTGGCGGCGATGAAGAAAATGAAGAAAGTCCTCGCCACCTACGCCTGAGCGCGCGGGCCGGCGGATTCCGGCCTCGCGGTGAAAATGACTGAAAGCCTGCACTGGAAAGTGGCAGGCTTTTTTTTCAGCTGGTCTTGATCAGCAGGCGGATATCGGAAGCAAGCACCTCGGCGCCCGACCCGTAGCGGTTGTACAGGCGGATGCGGCCTTGCGGATCATAAATATAGCTGCCCGCCGAATGGTCCAGGGTGTAGCTGCCCTTGGTCTTGCCATCGACTTTCTTGTAATAGATCTTGAAATCCTTGGCCACTTGGGGCAGTTGCTCGGGCGTTGGCCGAAGAGCCAGGAAGGCGGGATCAAAATTGCCCATGTAGGCCTTCAGCAGTTCGGGCGTGTCGCGCTCCGGGTCCACCGTGATGAAGATGGCCTGGAGCTTGTCGCCTTCAGGCCCCAGCAGCCGCTTGACCTCGGCCAGTTCGGCCATCGAGGTCGGGCACACGTCGGGACACTGGGTGAAACCGAAAAACACCACCACGACCTTGCCGGCGAAATCCTTGACGGTGCGCAGCTGGCCGTTGTGGTCCGTCAGGGAAAAACCCTGCGCATAGTCGGCGCCGGTCAGGTCGATGCTCTTGAACTGGGGCTTGTCGGGCGTGCAACCCGCCAACCAGGCGGAAGTCACCGACAGCGCCGCAAGGCCTGCCAGGGTTTTCAAGGTGTGCCGTCTTGCAAAAGACATGGGCAAGGGGGTTTTCATCACAGGTAATGGTCCAGCAGCAAGGCTGCAAACAGGGCGGAAAGGTGGATCAGCGAAAAACGAAAGGTCTTGCGCGCCAGCGCATCGGAATAATTGCGCCAGAGCATCCAGGCATAGCCGCTAAAGCCCATGCTCAGCACCACGGCCACCACCAGGTAGAGCCAGCCGCTCATCTGGAAGATGAAAGGCATCAGGCAGGCAGCAAACAGCACCAAGGTGTAGAGAAAAATCTGCAGCCGGGTGAATTCGTTGCCATGGGTGACCGGCAGCATCGGCAGGCCGGCCTTGCGGTAGTCTTCGACACGGTAAAGGGCCAGGGCCCAGAAATGCGGGGGTGTCCACAGGAAGATGATCAGGAACAGGATCAGTGCCTCAGGGCCGACCGAACCGGTCATGGCCGCCCAGCCCAGCACCGGCGGCATGGCGCCCGAGGCGCCGCCGATGACGATGTTCTGCGGCGTCAGCGGCTTGAGGATGACGGTGTACACCACGGCATAACCGACAAAGGTCGCGAATGTCAGCCACATGGTGAGGGGATTGACCCAGACATACAAAATCCACGACCCCAGCGCGCACAGGCCGGCGGAAAAAGCCAGCGTCAGCGGATTGCTGAGCTGGCCGCGGGCGGTCGGGCGCCAGGCGGTGCGGCGCATCTTGGCATCGATCTGCTGCTCGACCAGGCAGTTGAAAGCCGCAGCCGCGCCGGCGACCAGCCAGATGCCGGCGCAGGCCACCCCCGCAAGCTGGACATCGGACCAGGTCGGAAGCCCGGGGACCGCGAGCACCATGCCGATCAGCGCGCAGAACACGATGAGCTGCACCACGCGGGGCTTGGTCAGCGCATAAAATTGGCTGAAACGGGACGGGGCACGGACGACGGGCGGCGCGGCGGCGGACGGATGAGGGGAATTCATGCAGACATTCTCGAAGCATTCAGGGAAGGGACACGCACCGGCGCAGGCGATTTCTGGCTGGAACAAACAATGCCGGTCAGCACCACCACGAGCGCCGCGGCACCGCCCGTGTGGCCGACCGCCGCCAGCAGCGGCCAGCCCAGCACCACATTGCTCAATCCGGTGGCCACCTGCAACAGGCTCAAGCCGGCCAGCCAGCGCGCCTGGAGGCGAAACGCCGGCAGCCTGTGCAGGCGCAGCGCCAGCAGCATCAGCGCGGCAAACACCGCGTAGGCCGCCAGGCGATGGACATAGTGGATGGCCGTCAGCGCCTGAAAGCTGATGAATCCGCCCTCAGGCCCCGCGCCCAGTTCGCGCCACAGCGTGAACCCCTGGCGGAAATCCATCGATGGCCAGAAGGAGCCCTGGCAGGCCGGGAAATCGGTGCAGGCCAGCACCGCGTAATTGGTGCTGACCCAGCCGCCCAGCGCAATCTGCAGCCACAGCAGGGCAAACGCGGCCAGCACGAAGCGCCGGTTGGCGGGGCTCAGAACGCCCGGCTGTTGTTGTTCGTGCGCCTGGGCATAGCGCACCGACTGCGCGCGCAGCAAGGCCAGCAGCACCAGTCCGCCCAGCAGGTGCATTGTCACGATGGCCGGGAACAGCTTCATCGTCACCGTGAGCGCGCCAAAAGCGCCCTGCAGGCAGACCCAGGCCAGCGTCGCCAAGGGCCACCAGAGTGCAAGTACGGCGTTGTCCGTGCGGCCATTGCGCTGCTGCTCGCGGCGCGCCATCCAGGTGACCAGCGTCAGTGTCAGGATCAGCACGCCCACGCCGGTGGCCAGGTAGCGGTGGATCATTTCGATCCAGGCCTTGGAATGCGTGACCGGGCCGGTGGGCATGGCGCTTTGTGCCGCATCGATGTGCAATTGGGCGCCGACCGGGCTGGCGCTGCCATAGCAGCCAGGCCAGTCCGGGCAGCCCAGGCCGGAATCGGTCAGCCGGGTAAACGCGCCGAACAGTACCAGGTCGAAGGTCAGGAACAGCGTGACCAGCGTCAGCATCCGCAGCCGCCGGGCCACGGGCGCATGCTTGTTCCGCGTCCACACCCACGCCAGCGGCCCGAGCGCCACCACCAGGCCCATGAGCATCAGCCGCAGGGCCGGGCTGAGGTTGTAAAGATCTTGCGTGTCCATGTCAAAAAGCGCCGGGCGCTGCCAAACTCGATGTGGTGCTACACCTGCAGAGACCATGCAAAGCCAAACGCGATGCGTCTTTCCACCAGCAGGGGCCGCGGAACCGGCTCCGCCGGGCCGCAGGCGCAGCAGCCCCCCCGGGGGGCAGCGCAGTACGCGAAGCGACAAGCGTGGGGGTCATTTATCTGCCTTCCTTGTCCCAGCTGCCGGAGGCGCGCAGCAAGCGGTCCAGGTCGCGCTTGGCCTTGGCACCGCCCTCGGCATCCATGTCGGCCGGGAAACGCATCATCAGGTTGCCCAGCGGATCCACCAGGTAAAGGTGGTCCTGCAGGCGCTTGCCCGGCGCCGGCTCCAGCCACTGCGCCAGATCGCCTGGCGGCACCCGCAGCACGGTGGCAGCGGCCAGGGCAGGCAGCAGGGCCGGGCGTACCGGAAGGTCGTCATCCACCAGCCAGACGCGGTCCAGCCGCTCCTTTTCCCGACCCAGCGACTCGCGCAGCTGGCGCTGAAAATACAGGTTCTGCTCGCAGCGCGTGTCGCAGGCGCCGCCGGCCACGCTCAGCAGCAGCCACTGGCCCTTCAGGGCCGTGAGTTTTCCGGTCTTGCCGTCCAGCGTCTGCGTGGCCAGGGCCGGCAAGGGACGCTGGGGATTGATCAACTCGCCAAAATTGCGGCGCCCCTCGGGCCTGACCACGTAATAGGTGAAATAGGAAGCCACGACCGGGCTGGCGCAAACCAGCAGGACGAGAATCATTTTCCACCGGCCCGAGCGGGTGTTGGCCGCGGGCATGCCGGACGAGTCGAGCGCGGGCATGGCATGCACGGTCAGGCCCAGCGGCTGATCCTGGGCCATGGAAGCAGAATGCGATGAGGAAGCGTCGGGTGAATCTTTTGTCACGTTACATGGGGCCGGTTAATCGCTGCGCTGGGCGCGCAGAGAAGCACGAAAAGGAAGAAGGATCTGAAACCAGACATACAGGATGACCACCAGCAGGCACAAGCCAAACCATTGAAAGGCGTAGCCATAGTGTTTGTCGACCCCCAGATTGGGCGCCGCCCATTCGCGCAGCAGACCCTCGCCGGGCGACCCTGTCTGCAGCAGGGAAACCCCTTCCAGCAGTGGCAAACCGGTTTCAGTCCTGAAAGCAGCCAAGTCCAGATTTTGCCGTATCAGCCCCGCATCCACGCCCTTGAACGCATAAAGCTTGGAGGGTGGCGGGGCAATCCGTCCCTGGACCGTGACCATGCCTGCTGGCGTGGCCACCGGCGGCAGGCGGGAACGGTCGGCAAAATCCCGCGGAGCCCAGCCACGCTGCACCAGAATCACCTGTCCGCTGCCTTGCAGCATCAGTGGCGTGAACACCCAGAAGCCGCTGCGTCCGTTCATCGGGCGGTTGTCCAGGTAGACCGTATGGGTCGCCTGCCAGGTGCCCTGGACCACGGCCTGCCGGTGAATTTCATCAGCTATGTTTTCAGTAGCTGACAATGAAGACCCATCCAGTGGGGAAAGCTTGTTTTTGGCATCAATCGCTGCCTGGACGGCCTCCTTCTGGGCCGCACGGCGCAGTTGCCACTGTCCCAGCGAAAACGTGCCAGCCGCAACCAGCAAGGCTGCCAGCGTCAGGATCCAGAAATGGCGCGAATGCAAGCGAGAAGTCATAGGCTGATAATCGGATTCATGACTTACCTTGTTGCACTGGCCTTTATCGCCATCCTTGCCAGTTTGGGCGCCGCGCTTTTTTTCATGATGAAAGACGGTACCGAAGGCAAACGCAAAACCAGCAACATGGCGCGGGCGCTGGCGTTTCGCGTCGGCTTTTCAATCGTGCTGTTTCTGTGCATTCTGATTTCCTGGAAACTGGGCTACATCCAGCCGACCGGTATTCCGGCCGGAAAATAATAAGGCAAGCCAATAAAAAAGGCCGCGTCAAGCGGCCTTTTTTGGTGAGACTCAGGGAACAATGCGGCCGGTTCACACCGCCGGGCAGGTCACATCCAGTAGACCAGTATGTAAAGACCCAGCCACACCACGTCCACAAAGTGCCAGTACCAGGCAGCGCCTTCAAAGCCAAAGTGTTTGTTGGCGGTGAAATGGCCCTTTTGCAACCGCAGCGTGATGAAGAGCAGCATCAGCATGCCGACAAGCACATGGAAGCCGTGAAAACCGGTCAGCATGTAAAAGGTCGAGCCATACACGCCGGAGCTGAGTTTCAGGTTGAGTTCGGAATAGGCATGGAAGTATTCATAGCCCTGAACAGTCAGGAAGACGATACCGAGCAGCACCGTCATCCACATGAAGGCAATCGTGCGGCCCCGGTGGTTTTCACGCAATGCGTGGTGGGCAATGGTCAGCGTCACGCCGGAACTGAGCAGCAATGCGGTATTGATCGTGGGCAACCAGAACGGGCCCACCGTGGAAAAGGGTTCGACGATGCCGGCGGGCGATGCTGTCGCCCCGGCGGCAGCCAGGCTGGGCCAGACCGCCTTGAAATCAGGCCAGAGCAAGGCGTTGTCCAGGCTGCCCAGGGCAGGCACTGAATGCGAACGGGCCCACCAAAGTGCTGTGAAGAAAGCACCAAAAAACATCACTTCGGAAAAGATGAACCAGCTCATGCTCCAGCGGTAGGACAGATCGATCCTGTTGCCGTACATGCCGCCCTCGCTTTCAGCAATCGAGTC
>JAQGMN010000171.1 GCA_028292345.1 Polaromonas sp.
CCAGATCCGCCGCTTCAACCTGCACACCGGCGACATGATCGAAGGCGAAGTGCGCACGCCCAAAGACGGCGAGCGCTACTTTGCACTTAACAAGCTCGACAAGATCAATGACGGCGCGCCCGAGGACAACAAGCACAAGGTCATGTTCGAGAACCTGACGCCGCTGTTCCCGCGCGAGCAGTTCAAGCTCGAACGCGACATCAAGGCCGAGGAAAACCTGACCAGCCGGATCATCGACATCATCGCGCCCATCGGCAAGGGCCAGCGCGCTCTGCTGGTCGCGCCGCCCAAGTCCGGCAAGACCGTGATGATGCAAAACATCGCCCACGCCATCGTCGCCAACTACCCCGAAGTGGTGATGATGGTGCTGCTGGTCGATGAGCGCCCGGAAGAAGTGACCGAAATGCAGCGCAGCGTGCGCGCCGAGGTGATCTCTTCGACCTTTGACGAGCCGGCCGCGCGCCATGTGCATGTGGCCGAAATGGTGATCGAGCGCGCCAAGCGCCTGGTCGAACTTGGCAAGGACGTCGTGATTCTGCTCGACTCCATCACCCGCCTGGCCAGAGCCTACAACAACGTGCTGCCCTCGTCGGGCAAGGTGTTGAGCGGGGGCGTCGATGCCAATGCGCTGCAGCGCCCCAAGCGCTTTTTCGGCGCGGCCCGCAAGATCGAGGAAGGCGGCAGCCTGACCATCATCGGCACCGCGCTGATCGACACCGGCAGCCGCATGGACGAGGTGATCTTCGAAGAATTCAAGGGCACCGGCAACTGCGAAATCCACCTGGACCGCCGTCTGTACGAAAAGCGGGTGTTCCCGGCGCTCAACCTCAACCGCAGCGGCACCCGCAAGGAAGAGTTGCTGCTGGCCCCCGAGATCCTGCAGAAGTCGCGGATTTTGCGCCAGTTCATGTACAACATGGACGAGATCGAATCGATGGAACTCATGCTGAAAAACATGAAGGCGACGAAAAACAACCACGAGTTCTTCGACATGATGCGCCGGGGTGGCTAGAAGTTGAGCCCCCACGCTTGTCGCTTCACGTACTGCGCTGCCCCCCGTGGGGGCCGCTGCGCCTGCGGCCCGGCAAAGCCGGTTCCGCGGCCCCGGCTGGCTTAGAGCGCATTGTTGAGACTCTGGCACTTGATTTAATGCCATAATCCAAGGCTTCATGGAAAGTGCCGGGAACTGGTCCGGGTGGCTGCCAAAACGATGACAAAGGAAAAATCATGAAAACAGGAATTCACCCCAACTACCGCGAAGTTTGTTTCATGGACTTGTCCAACAACTTCAAGTTCGTCACCCGCTCGTGCGTGAACACCAAAGAAATGGTGAAGATGGAAGACGGCCGCGAACTGCCGCTGTACAAGCTGGACACGTCCAGCGAATCGCACCCGTTCTACACCGGCACGCAAAAGTCCGTGGACAACATGGGTGGCCGCGTCGAGCGCTTCCGCAACCGCTTCGGCAAAACCACCGCCAAGGAAGCAGCCCCCGAGGCTGCACCGGTCGCTGCCGAATAAGCTGCACAAGCTTCTTCCCGCCAGCACAAAAAGCAGCCTGAAGTTCAGGCTGCTTTTTTTTCGGCTAAATTTCCGGCTTCCGGCGCATTGCATCCGGCCCATCCGGCCTTCTCTCATCGTCAGGCTGTTTTGAACAAACCTTCCCCTGCCATCATTGCCCAGTCTGCTGTTCGCCGCCTGCCGCGCTGGGCGCTGCTGCTGTTCTGCGGGGCCTACATCCTGCCGGGCTTTATCGGGCGCAGCCCGTGGAAAAACGAGGACATCGCGGCCTTTGGCGTGATGCGCGAACTCACCTCGTCGGCAGCCAACTGGCTGCAGCCGCAACTGCTCGGCCAGGTCACCGGCTTCGATGCCCTGCTGCCGTACTGGCTGGGCGCATTGGCCATCCAGCTGCTGCCTTTTCTCGATCCCGCCATGGCGGTGCGCATTCCCTACATGCTGCTGCTGGCGCTGACGCTGCTGAGCAGCTGGTATGCGGTGTATTACCTGGCAAGAAGCCCGCAGGCCCAGCCGGTGGCGTTTGCCTTTGGCGGCGAGGCCAAGCCGGTGGACTATGCCCGGGCGATGGCCGACGGCGGGGTGCTGGCGCTGATTGCCAGCCTGGGGCTGGCGCAGTTCTCGCATGAAACCACCCCGGCCCTGGCGCAACTGGGTTTCACGTCGCTGGCGTTCTATGCCATGGCATCCAGCCCTTACCGCCGTGCCACGCGCATTGCCGGTCCGGCGCTGGGCCTGCTGATCGGACTGGCCGGCCTGGCCTTGAGCGGCGCGCCGACGCTGGCGCTGCTGCTCGGCGTGGGCGGCGCGGCGGTGGAATGGTCGCACATGCGGTGGAACCCGTCGCCCAACTCGACCGGCGCGGGCCGGCAGAAGTCATGGCACTGGGTGCTGCTGATCGCCGGCGCCACGCTGGCGGTTTCGCTGTTGAGCTCGGGGCTGGATTTGTGGCGCTGGCGGATCGCGCTGCCCGGCACCGACGGCCCGGCCTGGAGCGACTGGAAAAGCCTGGGGCGCCTGCTGCTGTGGTTCACCTGGCCCGCGTGGCCGCTGGCGCTGTGGACGCTGTGGCGCTGGCGCCGGCAGCTCTCCAGCCGCCATGTGGCATTGCCGATGTGGTTTGCCGGCATGGCCGTGGTCTCGTCGCTCACCACCGACGCCTCGGACCGCAGCCTGCTGCTGAGCCTGCCGCCGCTGGCAGCGCTGGCCGCCTTTGCCCTTCCCACGCTCAAGCGCAGCGTGGCATCGCTGATCGACTGGTTCACGCTGCTGTTTTTCACCACCTGCGCCATTGCCATCTGGGTGATCTGGATTGCCATGCAAACCGGCGTTCCCCGGCAGCCGGCGGCCAACGTCGCCAAGCTGGCGCCGGGGTTCGAGCCGGGTTTCTCGCTGCTGGCCTTTGCGTGCGCGTTGACCGCCACCCTGGCCTGGGCCTGGCTGGTGCGCTGGCGCACCGGCGCGCACCGGGCCGCCATCTGGAAATCGCTGGTATTGCCCGCCGGTGGCGCCACGCTGTGCTGGCTGCTGCTGATGACGCTGTGGATGCCTTTGCTGGACCATGCGCGCAGCCTGGCGCCGCTGTCGCGCCAGGTGGCCAGCCTGGTCGACAGGAAAAGCTGCGTTGAAATCTTCGGGGTCGGCAGCGCCCAGGCGGCGGCCCTGCAGTACCACGGCCAGCTTGCGCTGCGCCAGGCAACGCAGGTGGCCAGCTGCCCCTACCTGGTGGTCGATGTCACGGCCCAGGCGCGCCTGGGCAGCGCGGTCAATTTGCCCGACTGGGCCTTCCTGGCCACGGTGCGCAAGCCGACCGACAAGACGGAAAACATGCTGGTGTACAAGCGGGTCAGCCTCGGCGCGGCGCCCGGACCGGCGACCGCCCCGCGCAGCCCATGAGCGAACTGCGGCTCATCAGCCGACACGCCGGCACCATCCTGGTCGGCCAGCTGGCGGTGATGGCCTTCGGCGTTGCCGACACGGTGATTGCCGGCCGGCACAGCGAAGCGGCGCTGGCCGCGCTGTCGGTGGGCTCGGCGCTTTACATCAGCGTGTATGTCGGCCTGATGGGCGTGGTGCAGGCGCTGCTGCCCATCTGGGCTGAAATGCTGGGTGCGCGCCGGCATGCCGCCGTTGGCCCCTCGTTGCGCCAAAGCCTGTACCTGTGCGGCTTTCTCAGTCTCGCGGGCATGGCTGCCCTGCTGTTCCCGGGACCGCTGCTGCGCTGGGCGCAGGTGCCTGCGGCGATGCAGGACGAAGTCCAGCGCTACCTCGGCGTGCTGGCGTTTGCCTTTGCCCCTTCGCTGCTGTTCAAGCTCTACGCGACCTTCAACCAGTCCCTGGGCAAGCCGCGCCTGGTCACCTGGCTGCAGATCGCCGCGCTGGCGATCAAGATCCCGCTGTCGGTCTGGTGGGTTGCGGGCGGCGCCGGCGTCGAGGCCATGGGCGTCGTTGGCTGCGCCTGGGCCACCCTGGTCGTCAACTATGTCCTGCTGGCGCTCGCCGTGGCGATGCTGCGCACGCAGGACATCTACCGGCCCTTCCAGCTCTGGCAGCGCATGGAGCGGCCCGACTGGCGCCAGCTGGGCGCCTTCCTGCGGCTCGGGCTTCCGGGCGGCCTGGCCTATTTGGTGGAAGTCACTTCCTTCACCCTGATGGCGCTGTTCATCGCCCGGCTGGGCACCGTTGCGTCGGCCAGCCACCAGATCGCTGCCAGCGTGGCCGCCGTGCTGTACATGATGCCGCTGTCGATGGCCGTGGCCTGCAGCGCCCGCGTGTCCTACTGGCTGGGCGCTGGCCGCCCGGACCAGGCCAGGCACGTCGTTTTCAAAGGTTTCATTCTTACTGCGCTTATTGCGCTTGCCTTTGCAGCTATTATTTACATAGCAGCCCCGACACTGGCCGGCTGGTATTCGGCAAGCCCCGCCGTCGTTGCGCTGGCGTCCGGGCTGCTGCCCTGGGTGGCCGCCTACCATGTCGCCGATGCCCTGCAGGCGCTGTCCGCCTTTTTGCTGCGCTGCTACCGCATCACGATCGCGCCGCTGGCGCTGTACGGCGTGCTGCTGTGGGGACTGGGCCTGTATGGCGGCTACCGGCTGGCCTACCTTGGTCTGGCCGGGTACCCGGCCACGCAGGCGGCAGGCAGCTTCTGGGCGGCCAGCACCGTGGCGATCGGCCTGGTGGCCGCTGCGCTGATGGGCCTGCTGGCGCATGCGGTGCGCCGCAGCCAGCGCAGCGTTGCAGCTGCCAGCCTTCAGGCCGGCTGAAGCTGCGGTCGCACCCGGGCGGCAGGAAAAATGATGCAAAAGCATGAACCCTGCCCCACCTGGCTTTCGATGCGCAGTTCAGCCCCGTGCCGCTGCGCCACATGCTTGACGATGGCCAGGCCCAGGCCGGTGCCGCCGGTTTCGCGCGAGCGGCTGCGGTCCACCCGGTAAAACCGCTCGGTCAGCCGGGGCAGGTGCTCGGCCGCAATGCCCGGCCCCGAATCCCTGACGCAGAACCTGCCGCGCCCGTCATGCAGCAGCGTCCAGCTGACCCGGATCAGGCCGGACTCGGGCGTGTAGCGGACGGCATTGGTCACCAGGTTGGACAAGGCGCTGCCGAGTTCGCGCCCGATGCCGGCGATGTCGCAGGCCGGGCCGGCATCGAACTGCAGCTGATGGCCCTGCGGCGACATCAGGCTGGACAGCGCCCGGGCTTCCTGCTCGCACTGCGCGAACAGCGAAGCGGTCGCGGTCCATTCCTGCGTGCCGGGCAGCGGGCTGCCTTCCAGGCGCGACAGCGTCAGCAGGTCGTCCACCAGGGTCTGCATGCGCTGCGACTGCTGGGCCATCAGCGCCAGGTAGCGGTCGCGGTCGGGCTTTTTGAGGGGCAGGTTTTGCAGCGTCTCGATGAAGCCGGCCACCACCGTCAGCGGCGTGCGGATTTCATGCGACACATTGGCGACGAAATCGCGCCGCATGGCCTCGGCCTGCTCCAGCGCGGTGATGTCGCGCGACAGCAGCAGCTTTTTCTCCTTGCCATAGCGGTGCACATGCACCGACAGCCTGACCGGCCGCCCGGCCGTGCTGAAGTTGCCCGGAATCACCACATCCTGCGAGAAACTGGCGGCCGCCAGGTAGGCGCTGAACGCCGGGTCGCGCACCAGGTTGGCAATGTGCTGCTGAAGGTCGCGCCGGGCATCGAAACCGAAATGCTGGGCGGCGGTCTGGTTGCACCATTCGATCCGCCCGACGTCGTCGAGCAGCACCACGCCGTTGGGCGAAGCCTGCAGCGCCGCCAGGAATTCATCCAGGCGTGCCTGGCTTTCGCGGTATTGCGCATGGCGGTTTTTCAGCAGGCGGCGCACGCGGTCGGCCGCCTCGCCCCAGACGCCGGGAAGGCGCGGCTGCGGACCGGCCATCAGCACCGGCGTTTCGTTGCTTTGCTCCGAGCGAAGCCAGTTCAGCAGCCGCCGGGCGTAAAAACCGTCCATGAGCTGCCAGCCGGCAGCGCCCAGCAGCAGTCCCCAGGCCAGGCCTTCGCGGGACGCCAGCCACCAGCCCAAGCCCCCGCCCGCCAGCGCGAAGGCGGCCAAAACAATCCAGCGGCCGATCATGGCTCCGGAGATGTCGCGGCGGCAGGGGTTTTCGCCAGGATGCCGGTCAGCCGGTAGCCCGCGCCGCGCACGGTTTCCACCATCGCGCCGGCCGTCCCCAGGGCTTCGCGCAGGCGCTTGACATGCACATCGACCGTGCGTTCCTCGATGAACACATGGTCGCCCCAGACCTTGTCGAGCAGGCTGGCGCGGCTGTGGACCCGCTCCGGATGCTTCAGCAGGTAATGCAGCAGCTTGAATTCGGTCGGCCCCAGCCTGAGTTCCTGGCCTTGCCAGGCAATGCGGTGCGTGGCCGCATCGAGCGTCAGGCCGCCCACGGTGACGCTGTCGCCCTGCGTTTCCGGCGCGCGGCGGCGCAGCACGGCGCGGATGCGGGCCAGCAGTTCCTGCGTCGAAAAAGGCTTGGTGATGTAGTCGTCGGCGCCCGCGTCCAGACCCGCGACCTTGTCGGGCTCGTCGCCGCGCGCGGTCAGCATCAGGATGGGAATGCCCTTGGTGCGCTCCTGCTTGCGCCAGTGGCGCGCCAGGGAAAGGCCGCTCTGGCCGGGCAGCATCCAGTCGAGCAGGATCACATCGGGCAGTTCGGCGTCGAGTTCGCGCTGGGCCGCCACGCTGTCATAGGCCAGCACCGGCGTGAAGCCGCCATGCTTGAGGTTGACCTGGATCAGCTCGGCAATGGCCGGTTCGTCCTCGACGATCAATACGCGGGGCAAGTGCTTCATGGCTCAGGACTTGACGGCCGATTCGACCTGCTCCATCGGGCTGTGCCGCACGTCGGCGCCCTTGACGATGTAGATGATGAACTCGGCAATGTTCTTGGC
>JAQGMN010000175.1 GCA_028292345.1 Polaromonas sp.
TTAGTCCGGCGCCTGACGACATCTTGATGATTTGCCTCGCCTGGGCACCCTTTGGTTATGCCCGCGTGGCCGTACGCGACGGCAAGAATGACTGCTGCAGGCAGGCGGTGCTTATTTCTACCATCAAGGGTTGATGGTGGGCCAGATATGTCCACAAGCGCTTCGTAAGCGGTAAACCGCTTCATTCAGCAGCCTCATCAAGTCCCTTTGTTCTCAGGGATAGCTGCTGAAGTGAATTCGCAATCGCAGTGTCAATGACAATGCCGTCGCGTAAGTTGCGTTTCCTCTCTTGCCGCGAACGCTCCGAAGGCAAGCGTATGTCGTTCACACCGGGCTGGCGAGGCGTCGCCTTGATCCGTTGCAGGCCGGCCTGTAGTTCACGACGGTAGTCGTCCAGCGGCATCAAGAGGTCTGGCTTGAAAGCAATGAGCAGGTAGCCACTGTAGTCTGGATCTTCGGCCGAACCAGCCAACACCCCCAAAGCCTGCATTGCCAGTGCCAGCGCAAAGCCCTTGTGACCCCCAAAAGGCAATACGGCTCCGAGGCTGGCCAGCAGCGGATCTTGCGTGGGATTACCTTGGGCGTCAATGGCCACACCCTCGGGCAACAGTTCGCCGCGCCTCGCGCGCAGGGCCAAGTCGGTAAACATGAGTGCCGAAGTGCCCAAATCAATCACCAGACTGTCTTCCTCGCTCGGAAAGCCGAACGAAATGGGGTTGGTCCCTAGTGCTGGGCGCCGGCCGCCGGGCGGTGCTACCTGCATGCGCGAACTGACGGTGTGGATACCGATCAGGCCAGCCGTCGCTATCCGTTCGACGTAATAGCTGCCGCGTCCGCTCATCCAGGTGTGGTTGACACCAACGACCGCAAAGCCCTGCCGGCTGGCCTTATCAATTGCAATGTTGCAGGCGCGGTAAAGCGTCAGCATTCCTGTCTCGCCTCCGCCGTCAATTCGCGCCGATACCGGAGTTTCATGCAGCACCCGTAACGGCCTGACCGGCGGGCGTAGATCAAGTTGCTCGGCCACATTAAGGATTTTTGGCAAACCCGAATATTCGTAACCACATAGTGCCGCGTCGAGCATGTGGTCAGCCAAGATGGCAGCCTCATCGGCCGTATAGCCAATGCCGGCCAAAGCTTGGAGCGACAGCGTGCGGGCTTCTTCAGCCGTCATGCGCATTCGCCCTTGCGATTCCTCATGCATCTGCTTGCCCTTGAACTGCCACTGTCGGCGTGGAAAATCCGAACCAACGGGCCGGCGTGTCCCACAAAACCTTGCGCCGCGCGGTCGGATCTGGCAACCAGTGCGCCAGCAGGTCGAAGACTGGGCCATAGTCCATGCGGTGCGGCACCCGTACGAAAGGCCAGTCAGAACCCCAGACGCAGTTGTCCAGTGTGAAGGCCTCAACCAGCGCCTTCACATACGGTTGCGCGTCTTCGTAAGGCCAGCCTTGCTTGGAGTACCGGAAAGCGCCCGACAGTTTGACCGCAGAGTTACCACGCCGACCCGCAGCCAATAGAGCCTGAAAGCCCGGCTGCTCGATACCGCGCGCAGTATCGGGGCAGCCGCAGTGGTCGACGACGATGGGGATGCCCGCCGCATCCAGGAGTGGCAGCAATTCCAGGAATCCGTCGTCGTGGAAATAGACCTGTGCAAACCACCCCTGCGCCTTTACCCTGGCAAGCAGTCGCGCTCCGTCGGATCCCTTCAAGGAAGTCGAACCCGAAAAAAGAGTATTGAACCGCGCGCCTATCACGCCGCCGTCTGCCAAGCGCTGGAAAGTTCGGTCGTCTGTGTCGTGTCCCACGAGTGCAATGCCTTTGAAGCGACCCTCGGAGGTAGCGATGGCGTCCAACATACAGCTGTTGTCAGTTGCATAGCCTGCAAAGGGGTTAACAAGCAGCGCATGTGTGATGCCGTGCGACGACAGTGTGGCGCGAAACTCGGGCGCCGTGCCACATTCGTTCGCTTGGGGTACGTAGCCCAGCAGATTGGATAGCGGGAAGCGGGCTGTGTCGATGATGTGGGCATGGCTGTCTACTGCCCAGGGAGTTGTGTCTTGCATGCTCATTCCGGCTTGATTCCAGCGTCCTTGATGAGGCGGCTCCACGTCTGGAGTTCCGAGCGTACGTAAGGTCCGAACACTTCTGGGCCCATGGGCTTGACGTCGAAGCCGATACCCGCCAGATGCTCTTGCGTATCCTTGGCGGCCAAGGTCGCCAACAGTGCGTCTGCCATGCGTTTGACGGCAGCAGGCTGCGTGGCGCCGGGCGCCAGCAATCCGGTCCAGGCGGAAAGGTCAAAGTCCTTGACACTCTCGGCCATTGGAACGGCCTCTGGCAGCAGTGGCGAGCGCTCTTTCATAGTCACGCCTAGGAGCCGAGCTTTCCCGGCGCGGACCTGTGGCATCGCTGTCGCGAAGTCGGCAATGAGCACCTGCACATGGTTTCCGACCAGGTCAGCCATGGCCTGCGGGCTTGACTTGTACTGCACGCTCAAGATGTCGATACCCGCGGTGCGCTTAAAAGTCTCCATGCCGACGAGCGTCGATGAGTTTGGCGTGCCGTAAGCCAATTTGCCGGGGTTCTTTTTTGCGTAGGCAATGAGCTCGGACGTGCTATTCACTGGAACGTTGGGATGCGTCACAAGCAGGAAGGGCAACAGCCCGAATCGTACGACCGGCAGCAGATCCTTGACAGGATCGTAAGGCAAGGCTTTGTAGACACCAGGATTGACGGTGTTGACGCTTGCACCGCCGACCAGGAAGGTTAGTCCGTCGGGCGGCGACTTGGCAACGTAATCGGCACCAATAACGCCATTGGCGCCAGCCTTGTTTTCGATGATAACGGTGCTACCCAGCTGCCGGCCAAGGCCCGGCGCGATGATGCGCGCCACGTTGTCGGTGTAGCTGCCAGCCGCAAACGGCACGATGAGCCGCACCACTTGGGTGCCGGACTGTGCCGCAGCCAGCGTACAGGCGCCTAGCAGCGCCGCGCTGGCAGCAAAAGTGCGGACCAGGTGGCAGGAAAAGATTGAGGGAACTTGCATGGGGTCTCCTTGTTTCGAAGTCTTTGAGTTTTAGTTCTTGATGTCACCGCTTCGGGCTTGGTTTCTGTGCGGCCGCAGCAAATAGATTAGCGCGGGAGCTAGTTCAAACCGGTTGGCTCGCAGCGAAGAGCTCGTCGTACTTTCTTTCGTACGCCTGGTAGTTCAGAACCTCGTACAGATCTACCCTGGTCTGCATAATGCCGAGGGTTTTTTTGGCCGAGCCGTCCCGCAAAATAGCTTCATACACCTGCTGGGCCGCATGTGCCATGGCGCGCGCTGCCGACAACGGAAACAGTGCCGCTGACACGCCAGCTTCGGCCAACTCTGCCATCGTAAAGCCCGGTGTCAGCGAGAATTCGGTGACGTTGGCCAGCACCGAATGCGGCCTACCCAGGGCGCTGGCAAATGCACGGTACTGCGACAGTTCAGTGCAGGCCTCCGCAAATATCATGTCGGCCCCCGCTTCCAGGTAAGCACCCGCCCGCTCAATACTGGCTTCCAAGCCTTCCGAAGCGAGCGCATCGGTACGAGCAACGATAAAAAAAGACTCATCGGTGCGCGCGTCAACGCTTGATTTGATGCGGTCAGTCATCTCCCGGATGGGTACTATAGACTTGTTGGGCCGGTGGCCGCATCGCTTGAGCGCGACCTGGTCCTCAATGTGCATGGCGGCTGCGCCGTCCTTGATAAGGCCCTTGACCAGCCGCGCGATGTTGAGCATGCCGCCAAAGCCGGTGTCCACGTCGACCAGCAGAGGTAGGTCGCAGGCATCCGTGATGCGGCGCACTTCGGTCAAGACTTCGCTCATCGTGGTCACAGCCAGGTCGGGTAGGCCATAAGAGTGAGTAGCCATCCCGCCACCGGCCAAATAGATCGCCTGGTGACCAGCGCGCTCTGCCAGCATCGCGCAGTAGGGATTAATGGTGCCGACAATGGGCAGAGGTCGGTTGGCGGCCAAGGCCGCGCGAAAACGCTGCCCGGGCGTGCCGTGGCGGGAGGGTGTAGTGTCTAGGAGCATTGGGGGGGATCCTCGGGTTAGAAAGCTTCAGGCCTCTTGCCACGTCCGAATGATGCAGTGATAGCAAGAGGGTGTTTAGCCGGATTGTGAAAGTCTTTTGAGCGGCTTACAATCCTGTTGTGCATAGCGCAACTCATACGAAACTTATGCGAATATGGGCGACTTAACTCCGCCGAAACTTCTCGCAGCACCCCGCGAAAATGTAACTGCGGTTACTCGCGCGCTTGCTCTGCTTGATGCCTTCGAGGTGAATGAACAGATGGTTTCGTTGACGGAGCTCAGCCAGCGGTTGGGCATGGGGAAATCGACTGTTCTGCGCACCGCCCGCACCCTTGCTCGCGCCGGCTACTTGGCGCAGACGGAAGATGGGCGCTGGCGCTTGGGACCGGCTGCCGGCTGGCTCGGTGTGCGCTACCAGACCTCCTTCGACGTGGACAACGTCATCGATTCCTTACTGCGCCATATAAGCGAAGTGACCGGCGAGACTGCGGCGTTCTTTGTGCGCGAAGGCAACAGTCGGACCTGTGTGGCGCGGGTTGACCGTACCAGCCTTGCCCGCATCCACGTCAGAGTGGGCGAGAGGTTGCCGTTGAACAAGGGTGCCTCGGGCCGGGTGCTGGTGGCCTACGACGCAGAGCCAGGCGCATTGTTTCAAAAAATCCGGCGTGCGGGTTTTTATGTGTCCATGGGCGAACGTGACGCGACCATGGCAAGTATCGCAATTCCTGTATTCGGTGCGAACCAAAAGCTCTTTGGCGCACTGTGCGTTTCAGGTCTGGCAAACCGCTTACCTCAAGCCATGCTCACAGGTTACTTGCCCCTGCTCTTGGAAGCAGGCGCGCAACTGTCACGAGCGCTGTCAAGCGACAAAGCCCCAGTTCCAGGCAACGTGCCCAACCGCTGGCATCCGTAAGGCGAGTCCCATATTGAAATTGCTTTGTGAATCCGTAAAACCGCGTAGCTTGAACCAATACTGGGCATGGGTTCGCGGACTTTTTTTTGCAGTGCCTTCACCTCGAAACGCAATATCGTCCAGGTCAGATGCGCGCAGCCTCTTGCCAAGCGCATACCCCGGATAGCGTCCTCCCGCGCCACGCATTGCCTTCACTACGGGCAAGGCCCTGATCCGATACCACATGGCCGGCGTGTCCCGGCAGGAGAAAAACCATGCAGTTTCGTGAACTGGGCCGCTCCGGCCTGCAAGTGGCCCCGCTGGCCTTTGGCGGCAACGTGCTGGGCTGGACCGCCGACGAGGCGACCTCGTTTTCGCTGCTCGACGCTTTTGTGGACAGCGGCTTTAACCTGATCGACACCGCCGACATGTATTCGCGCTGGGTACCCGGGCACAGCGGCGGCGAGTCCGAAACCATCATCGGCAAGTGGCTGGCCGCCAGCGGCAAGCGGGACCGGGTGCTGCTCGCCACCAAAGTCGGCAAGGACATGGGCGGGGACCACGCGGGACTGTCGCGGCGCTGGATCCGCCAGGCGGTCGAGGACTCGCTAAGGCGGCTGCACACCGACCGCATTGACCTGTACCAGGCGCATGACGACGACGCCATAACGCCACTGGAAGAGACCTTAGCAGCCTTTGCCGAGCTGATCGCCGAGGGCAAGGTGCGCGCCATCGGCGCGAGCAACTACACGGCGCCGCGCCTGGAGGAAGCCCTGGCCACCAGCGCGCGCCTGGGCCTGCCGCGCTATGAGAGCCTGCAGCCCCTTTACAACCTGATGGACCGCGCTGCTTACGAAGCCGACCTGGAGCCGCTGTGCCGCCAAGAGGGATTGGGCGTCATCAACTTCTACGGCCTGGCCAGCGGCTTTCTCACGGGCAAGTACCGCAGCGAGTCGGACCTGGCCAAAAGTGCGCGCGGCGCGGGCTGCAAGCGCTACCTGACCGAGCGTGGCCGCCGCGTGCTGGCCGCGCTCGATACGATCGCCCAGACCAACAGCGCCACGCCCCCCCCGGGCTGACCGCACCCATCGCCAGCGCGACCAGCACCGCGCAGTGGGCCGAACTCGCGGGCGCGGCGCGGCTGCAGCTGGCGGCCGCTGACATCCAGGCGCTCAACGAGGCCAGCGCGGGCGGGTGAGCCACTTAGCAGGGCCGGCGTTGGCATGCAGGGGCACGGTGGCATGAGTGGCAGGCCAGAACAGCAAGGTTAAGCGCCATGCGGCTCAATCCCGCAAATTCACGCCCGGCAAAAAGTCAATGCCGGTGCGCCTGACCAGCTCGGCGTAGCTGATCGGCCTGGAGCCACGGGTCGCGTTGTCGTTCAGCTGCCAGTGCGCCCAGGCGCGGTGCTGGTCGTCGTCGTAGACGAGCTTGAACAAATGCGTGGGCACGCGCACCTGGCCTGGCCCGATGCCCTTGCTCTGGGCGATGCTCGGGGCATAGACCGGCCCGGTGATGACATACACATTGCCTGTCGCCCGGGCCGCATATTTCTTGGTGGCATCCTCGACCGACACGCGCCAGGTGCCCTGGTTGTGCTGCGGGGCCTGGGGCACCATGTTGGCCAGCGAAAAGCTCTGGGCCATCGCCGCCGGGGTCGGCATCTGGCCGGCCGGCGCCAAGTGACCCCGGTCATAGCCGCTGCCGCGGTAGTCCTCCAGCGTGGCGCGTTCGGCGGCGCGCAGGCGCGCATCGGCATAGAACTTGTCGGTGCGCTTTTCACCCGCGTCGGCGATGGATGCGCGGTTGAGCTTTTGCGCGACATAGACGGCAGTCTTGCTTTGGCCCGAATGCAGGATGGCAAAGGCGTCGTAGCACAGCGCGCGCTGGCTCGGCTGGGGTTGGACCACGGGCGGCTGCCCACCGGCGAAGAACTGCGGGCACGCTGAAAAAGCTTCTTCCGCGCTGGCTGTGCTGGCCGAACGCGGTGGGCCGGAAGGCGCAGCAACGCGGGCAGCGCCTGAAGCCGCCCCAGCCCCGCTCGCCTGCTCGGCCTGCTGGCGCACTGCCGTGCCCAGGCCGGTGAGGAGCGCCTGCAGCCGGGCGCCGGCGGCCAGCAGCTCGCGCCGGGCGGGAAGCTCGGCGCACGAATGCAGCGACACCCCGGCGGCCAGGGTCAGCGCGATGCCTGCCAGGCGGGCCATGCTGCGGGGGCGCGGGCGCCGGGTGGGTTTGCGTTGGGTCATGGGCGGGTGCAAGGCTCAAACCCGGCATTGTCGTGCGCTGCGGGCCGCATGGAGGTATGGGGGCATCGGCCGTCGAGCCAAGGCTGCGCCGGCACCGAGCACCTGGCCGGCCGGAAACGAAAACTCGGCAGTAAGTGCTCAGGTCAATGCCAGGACCGGATGAGACAAATGACGAAGTATCTCGTTGTTGAGCTCAAAAGACAGTGGTCCATTTATAAGGCAGGCTCAAAGGCTGTTTTTGTGTCTTTTTCACCCGGATTCTTGCGCTTTTCCTGCCTGGATTGCTCTGAAGTATCACGAATTTTGAACATCAACTTCATAACACAAATAATGTTACTTCCTGAACGCCTGGCCCGCGCGCGGGGTTGGGAAGCTCATAACTTACAAGTTTTGAGCCGCAGCAGTGCCCAGATGGCTCAACGGCCCAGTGGCATAAGGAAAAATCCACGCTGGCTTTGCGGCCAGGACACCCAGACCCACAGGACCACCATGCTGCGCATGCCAGTCAAGCTGCCTGCCATCGGCGCGAGC
>JAQGMN010000178.1 GCA_028292345.1 Polaromonas sp.
GTGGGCATCGGCATCATCGGCAACCTGGCCGGCTACCCGATCCTGGACCCGATTGCCGCGCTGATCGTCGGCTTCATGGTGGCCAAAATGGGTTGGGAATTCGGCTGGGATGCGATGCACGACCTGATGGACCGCGCCGTGGACGAGCAGGAGGTCGAGGCGATTCGCCGCACGCTGGTCGAAACCCCCGGCGTCAGCGACGTGCATGACGTGCGCACCCGCAAGATGGGCGACATGATCGTGGTCGATGCGCACATCGAGGTCGATGCCTTGATCACGGTAGAAGCCGGACACGACATTGCCGTCGAAGCCCGGCAACGCGTGCTCAAGCGCCACCGGGTGCTGAACCTGATGACCCATGTGGACCCCTGGCGGCGCCCCGACCTGGACCATGCACTGGACAACCAGTCCGCCCCGGCCCCCGCGCCTTGAGCGTTCCGCAGGCAGCGCAGAGTCGCCCGCCGCCTACAGCATCCGTGAGTCCAGGCCGACGATGACGGCGGCAGGCGATTGACACACTGGTTCGCGCCAAGTCCCTGATTTCCCCAAGGCGCCTGAAAACCATGAACCTCCAACACTTCTATCAGCTTGCCAAAAAGTCGGTCATGGCCTGGATCGACGATTACGCGCCCAGCATGGGCGCGGCCATTTCCTACTACACGGTGTTTTCGATCGCGCCGCTGATGATCATCGTGATCGCGGTGGCCGGCTTTGTCTGGGGACGCGAGGCGGTGCAGGGAGAGATCGTCGGCCAGCTCTCCGGCCTGATCGGCCAGGAAGGCGCGCAGGGCATACAGGCATTGATCGAGAGCGCCAACCAGCCGGCGCAAGGCCTGGTGGCCACCGCCATCAGCATCGTGGTGCTGGTGATCGGCGCGACCACCGTATTTGCCGAGTTGCAAAGCTCCATGGACCGGATCTGGCGGGCGCCCAAGGCGCCGCAGGTGTCGGGCATCTGGGCCATCGTGCGCAGCCGGCTGCTGTCGCTGGGCTTCATTTTGGGACTGGGCTTTTTGCTGCTGGTGTCGCTGGTGAGCAGCGCGGGGCTGGCGGCTTTCGGCAACTGGGCCAGCGCGATGATGCCGGGCTGGGACAAGCTGCTTTACGTGATCAACATTGCGCTTTCCATCGGCATCACCACCACCTTGTTCGCCATGATCTTCAAGGTCATGCCGCAGGTCAAGCTGGGCTGGCGCGACGTGTGGACGGGCGCACTGGTCACCGCCGTGCTGTTCGAGGTGGGCAAGTGGCTGATCAGCCTGTACATCGGCAAAAGCAGCGTCACCTCGTCCTTCGCGGCCGCCGGCTCGCTGGTGGTCCTGCTGGTCTGGGTGTATTACTCGGCGCAAATCTTTTTGCTGGGCGCTGAATTTACCTGGGTGTATGCCAATGAACATGGTTCGCTGGCCGGCAGCAACAATGCCACCAGCCCCGTCGCTGCCGCCGCGCCGGCCGTGCCGTCCGGCAGCACCGCCAGCCAGCCGGCCAGCCCGGCCGCCAACGTGCCGGAGCCCCCCGTCCAGAGCGACCTGATCGTCATCCGGCCGTTCTCGTCGCTTCCCGGCCCGACGATCCCGGATGAGCCGCCCCATCCCAGCCTGAAGCAGCGTGCCATCGTGTACGGAAGCAGCGCCGCCGCCTACATGGCGCTTCGCTTGCTGCTCAAGCGCAAAGGCCGGGATCGCATGGGCTTGCCGGGTTCGTGACAGCGCAGAAAAACCCCGGGCGCAGGTAAAAATCTTTCGCCTTTGCCTTCAACAGGCGGGTGGATGCAAAACGCCTAAGATCACCGGACTGACTTTTTTTGAAGGATTTCACCATGGGTTTGCTGGACGGAATGATGGGCAACGCATCGAAAATCGATGCGGGCAAGATTCAACAGGAGTTCAGCCAGATTCTGGCCGCTGGCGAGCAGGTCGAGCATGCCTACCAGCTGATCCGCGACTATTTTGTCTTCACCAACAAGCGCCTGGTGCTGGTCGACAAGCAGGGCATGACCGGCAGCAAGGTCGAATACCACTCGTTCCCGTACAAAAGCATCACGCACTTCAGCATCGAAACCGGCGGCCATTTCGACCTGGACGCCGAGCTGAAAATCTGGATTTCAGGCACCGCCCTGCCGGTGCAAAAGCGCTTCAACAAGAAGCTGAGCATTTACGAGGTGCAAAGCGTCCTGGCGGGCTACGTGCTGCGCTGAAGCGCAGACGTTGGCTTCAAGCAAGATTTTCAGCATCAGACAGGCCTTCAGCGCATACCACGCATGCGCTATTAGCTATTAATTCAGTAGCGAAATTTAGTCAGTGGCCTTGCGCGGTATGTGCGCCCGGGCGTTGTTGTCCGGCAGGTCAATGCGCGCCAGGGCGCAGCGCCAGGTTGTTGAGCTTGTCCAGCCGCTCCGGCCAGTTCCGGGTCTGCGCGCCCTGCAGCAGGATGCGGCCCCAGGCCATCCAGGCATCCCAGCCGATGCGCTTGTCCCATGCCGTTCCCCAGCCGGCCAGCATCTGCAGGCCGCTGGAGGCGGCGGCTTCGGCGCGCTCATATTCCCCGGCCGTCAGGTAGAGCTGCGCCAGCACGATCTGCGGCTCGCCGACCCACGGATTGAGCGTCGACGCCTGCTCCATCACGGCGGTGGCCGCGTCGGCGTCGACCAGGGGCTGGTCCTGCTGGATGACGGACCAGTACAGCGACAGGGCCGCCGCCTCGTCGCGCGGCGCCAGCAGCTGGCGGCATTGGTCGAACACCGGCGGCATGGGCAGCAGGCCCTCGATCGCCGGGTGGCGAAGCGCCGCGCCAAGCCGGGCCGCCTGCGTGACCATGCGCGACGTCGGGCGCATCGGGCCGGGCCACAGCGACGCGGCCCAGTGCACCGGCGCGGCCAGCGTGTTGCGGTGGTCGGGGTAACGCGAAAAGATGTCGTCCTGCCAGCTGTACCACTGTTCGGCGGTGTCGGCCATGGTGAGGATAGTGAAGGCGGCCACTTCCTGGGGCGCCAGCCGTTGCGCCCGGCCATCGCCCTCCAGCAGCAGGCTGCCATCGGCGTCCATGGCGCCCTGGAGCACGGCCTGCACGAACCGGGTGCGCGACATGGTGCAAAACAGGTGGACCAGCCGCTCGGGTTCCTCGCCGATCAGTTCGCGCAGGCGGGCGCGTTCGCTGGCCGGGTCGAACTTCACCAGGTCGACATAGGCATTGCCATACACGCTGTGCAGCAGGCCGAGCATGCGCACCTGCACCGGCTGCTGCCACAGCGTCAGGGTGCGGGCCACGCCCTGCAGATGGTGGCGAAAGGTGCCCGCCTTGTGCCAGTCGTGGCCCACATTGCGCGCCAGCACGGTCGGCACCACGGGGCCCAGGTCGGGGTCATGGTTCAGCCATTCCTCGTCCAGCAGCGTCAGGGCGCGTTCGAACAAGGCGTTGTCAAGGGAATGGAATGCGGGGTTCATGGGTTCTCCGGTTTGGATGATCGGTTTTCTGGCCTTCAGCGCTGCATGGCCCCATCGATGCAAAGCCCATTGTGACCCGTGACGCCAGGCCCTGGGTGCAAGGACGGATGCGAGAAAGCGGCTAGATGTCGCGCTCGGCAATCGCTGCAACGGCCAAGCGCTCGCTTTCGCGCAGGAAATTCCTTGCAATTTCAAAGCCGTGCCTTTTTTCAATGGCCTGGCCGATCGGCTCGATCAATGCCTTCAGCTCCAGCGGCGTGCTGGCCCGTTCAATGCGAAGCTGGTGGATGAAACCGCGCAGCCCCAGCAGGGCCTTGGTTTCCTCGACCAGGTAGCAGTACAGCGCATTGAACCTTTCCAGCCGGCTGCTGGCTGCTGACTTTTTGGGCGCCGCCGGCTCGGCAGGAGGTTCGAATTTTGCTTCGGCAGGTGCGGCGCTGCCCTTGAATTTCCTGTCGATGAAGCCGCCGTGAAACAAAATCTCCAGCGCATCGACCGGCAGGTTCACCTCTTGGGCCAGCCGGTTGACTTCCGCCGAGTCCCGGACCCCGTCCACCAGAATCAGCACGCTGACCAGCCTGGCGTCGATGGTGGGCGACGGGGCCAGCAGTTCGTTCATGCCTTTTTCTGTTTTTTTATAAACGGCCATAAAGGTGAACTTTTCCTTAAAGCCGTCAGTCTACAAAACTTTGTCGAGCTTGCCGTTTCGCATTTCAGGCCCTGCGCTGGCACTGTCCGGGCTTCAACCCGACAGCGAGCATGAACCTTTTTTCGTTCAACGAATCCCTCAAATCATTGCGTCTGTCGCAAGGAATACCGTCTTCACTTCGAACCATGCGCCTGAATTCATCGACCGCCGACAGGCCTTGTTCATCATTCCTCGCCGGTGACTTTGTCATTTTCCAAAACTGCATCCGGGGTCGAACAAATTTCGTCGTGATACAAACATTCAGAGCCGACGTTGATCAAGGGCCAAACGATGGGCCCTTGTTCCTGATGCGCACACGGGCCTCGGGCAGGTCCTGATCCCCTCGCCTTCACAAAAAGCCATGCCTCCTGAACCCACCCCTTCGCCCGAGCGGCCCCGCAAGTCGCATGCGGTCGCGGCCCTGCTGTGCGGCCTTGTCGCCGTGGCAGGCTATGCGCTCTACAGCGGGCGGCTGGTGGTTCCGGAGCGCTTCAACCCCTGGGCGCCGCTCGATGTCATGGCCACGCCGAACCTGCTCACGCCGTACAAGCTCTCGCGCGCGCGCAGTGGCCCGGAAACCTGTCTGGCAGCGCTGGCGCAGACCGGCATGCAGTACGACGTGTTGCCCGACCGGACCACGGCACCGGGCTGCGGCTTTGAAAATGCCGTGCGCCTGAAAAGCGCGGGCGTTCGTATCGGCGCACCGCTTTCGCTCAGCTGCCCCATGGCCCTGTCGTTTTTCATGTGGGAAAAGCATGCGCTCCAGCCCGCTGCGCAGCAGCATTTCGGCCAGCGGGTCGCCGCCATCGACCAC
>JAQGMN010000358.1 GCA_028292345.1 Polaromonas sp.
AGCCGGTCTACGGGATGACGCCGGAAGCGGGGCTTCCCAAGGGATGGAACAAAACCGTTCGGGCTGAGCCTGTCCAAGCCCTTCGACAAGCTCAGGGAGAACGGTTGTGAGTGCATCGACCCTTCCCTACGCCGGCATCCGCGTCGTCGAGTTCACCCACATGGTGATGGGCCCGACCTGCGGCCTGCTGCTGGGCGACCTGGGCGCCGAGGTCATCAAGGTCGAGCCGCCGGAAGGCGACAGCACGCGGCGCCTGCTGGGCTCGGGCTCAGGGTTCTTTCCGGCCTTCAACCGCAACAAGAAAAGCATCGCGCTCGACCTCAAGCAACCCGGTGGCGTCGAAGCCGCGCTGCGCCTGATTGCGACTGCCGACATCGTGAGCGAGAACTTCAAACCCGGCACGATGAAGAAGCTGGGGCTCGACTACGAAACGCTGAAGAAGCTGAATCCGCGCCTCATCTACGTCAGCCACAAGGGCTTCCTGCCCGGCCCCTACGACCACCGCGTCGCGCTCGACGAGGTGGTGCAGATGATGGGCGGCCTGGCCTACATGACGGGCCGACCCGGCGACCCGTTGCGCGCGGGCACCAGCGTGAACGACATCATGGGCGGCATGTTCGGCGCCATCGGCGCGATGGCCGCGCTGCGCCAGCGCGCGCTGACCGGGCGCGGCACCGAGGTGCAGTCGGCGCTGTTCGAGAACAACGTGTTCCTGGTCGCCCAGCACATGATGCAGTTCGCCGCCACTGGCCAAGCCGCCGCGCCCATGCCCAGCCGCATTTCGGCCTGGGGCATTTACGACGTGTTCACGGTGAAGGACGGCGAGCAGATTTTCCTGGCCGTGGTCAGCGACCGGCAGTGGGCGGTGTTCTGCCAGGCCTTCGGGCTTGGCGAGTTGCTGGCCGACCCGCGCCTGGCCACCAACAACGACCGGGTGCGCGCCCGCGAATGGCTGATGCCGCTCCTGCGCTCGCGCCTGGCCGGGCGCAGCGCGGCCGACCTGGGCGCGGTGTTCGAGGCCAGCGAACTGCCGTTTGCACCCATCGTGCGGCCCGAGCAGCTGTTCGACGACCCGCACCTGAATGCCACCGGCGGCCTGGCGCCGGTGCGCATGAACGACGGCAGCGCATCCAGAGTGCCGCTGATGCCCTTCACGCTGGGCGGCCGGCGACCCGGCATCCGGCTGCAGCCGCCGCTGCTGGGCGAGCACAGCCGCGAGTTGCTGCGTGAACTGGGCTATGGCGACGACGCCATCGCCGCTTTCCAGGCCGCCCAGGTCCGGCCCTGAGGCGGCTCATCGCCAGCGGCCGCAAGGGCTGGCGGCCCCGCCGCATAATTCGCGTCCATGGCCAAACTCAAGCAGCTCGAATCCTTTGTTTCCGTCGTCGCGCGCGGCAGCCTCACGGCGGCGGCGCTGGCCGAGGGCGTGGCGCCGGCCATCATGGGCCGGCGGCTCGATGCGCTGGAGGAGCGCCTGGGCGTCAAGCTCTTGGTGCGCACCACCCGGCGCATCACGCTGACGCACGAGGGCAGCGCATTTTTGGAGGACTGCCAGCGCCTGCTGGCCGACCTGGCCAATGCCGAGGCCAGCGTGTCGGCCGGCGGCGTGAAGGCCAGCGGCCACCTGCGCATCACCGCGCCGGCCGGTTTCGGCCGGCGCCATGTCGCGCCGCTGGTGGCGCGGTTCCGCGAGCAGCATGCCGACGTGACCATCACGCTGAACCTGAGCGACCGCGTGGTGGACCTGGCCGGCGAGGGTTTTGACTGCGCGGTGCGCGTCGGCGACCTGCCCGACTCGTCGCTGGTCAGCGTGCGCCTGGCCGACAACCGCCGGCTGTGCGTGGCCACGCCGCAGTACCTGTTGCGGCACGGCACGCCGCAGCACCCCGGCGACCTGGCGCGGTTCGACTGCCTGAGCCTGTCGAGCGATGCCTCGCAGACGCGGGGCTGGGCGTTTCGCCTGGCACGCAGCGCCCCGGGGCGGCAACCCGAAGGCGCCTTGCCCGATGCGCAGCTGGACGGCGAGGCCGGGATTATCCACCTCAAGCCCGGCGGCCCGCTCGACTGCTCGGACGGCCAGGTGCTGCACGACTGGTGCCTGGCCGGCTACGGCATTGCCTGGCGCAGCACCTGGGAGGTCGAGTCCGAGATTGCCGCCGGCCGGCTGGTGGCGGTGCTGGAAGACTTTGCCGCGCCGCCCAACGGCATCTATGCCGTGTTTCCGCAGCGCAAGCACCTGCCGCTGCGGGTGCGGCTGTGGATCGATTTCTTGAAGCACCACTACAGCCAGCCGGAATTCTGGCGGCGCTGAGGCAAAAAGACGAGCCCAGAACCGGATTCAAGCACCAAATACGGCCTTTGCGCTTGCCTGCATTTCGTCGCCAGCTACAGATTCAGTAGCAAACGATCGAAAAACTCCAGTGGCAGCGGGTCACAGGTTCTCTTGACCGCTTCGCCGTCCCAGGCGCCATCCGCCTTTTCGGAACCGGGTTCAAGAAAAGCCGGCGCTAGCAGGCATACCAGGACCAGAAATAGGTGCTGATGGTCGGGTTGTAGCCGGGGTTGGCAAACTTGGCGATGTACTTGGAGCCGTTGGAATAAGTCACGACGCTGCCGGCGGCATATTGTTTTCCTACGACCCAGTTTGACGCGCTGCAGGAGGGAGCCGGTGCCGGTGCTGCGCCAGCGCAGTTCGCTGGCGCCCAGAAGTAGGTGCTGATCGTCGGGTTGTAGCCCGGGTTGGCAAATTTGGCGCTGTACAGGTTGCCGTTCGAATAGGTCACCATGCTGCCCGCGCTGTACTGCCGTCCCTCCACCCAGTTCGAGGATCCGCAGGCCAGGGGCGCGGCGGCCGGGGCCGCCGGGGCGGGGGCGGCCCAGCCTTCGGCGGTCTTGAAGATGCTGTGGTACTGGAACTGCCACTGCGCCACGCCGGTGTAGTTGTTCAGGTCGGTGGCGCCGCTGTAGGTCTGGGCCTGGTCGCGCTGGTACGACCAGTAGGAAATCATGCCGACGCCATTTTGCTTGGCGAAATTGGCAACGGTCTTCGCATCGTCCAGGGTAAAGACCGAGCCGTCATCGTTCTTGCCGATCATCGGCGACACGCCCATCATGGCGTAGAGCTGCGTCTGGTTCTTGTTCGGGAAGATCGACGCCATCTGGGCGGCGGTGGACTGGAACGTCACGATCACGGCCTGCGCCACGGTAGAAGGCACCACCATGGTCCGGATGGTGTCCAGGCCGAAGCTCTGCGCCATGACGTTGACCATGTCGATTCGCACCCCGGCGTTGAGCGTGGTGCGCAGCAGATCCATCGACGTCGAATTGAAGCCGCGCAGCCAGCTGGGCAGCGAAAAGGAAATGTAGAGATCGGGGTACTTGGCCTGCAGCCGGGCCAGCACGCGGGCTCTGCGGGCGGTGGCATCCGTATTCAGGAGCTGGTGGCCTTCGATGTCGAAATCCAGGCGCCGGATGCCGGAATCGGTCATGACCTTTTCCATCATCCAGAACAGCTGGTTGTCATCCGTGCAGGCAATCTCGGCATAAACGCCGGCAGAGCCGCCGAAGGAAAGCAAAAGCCGGCCGCCGGCGGCAACATACTTGCGCGCATCGGGAAGCTTTTCCTGAAAGCCGGTGTCCATCACGCAACTTCCCCGTGTCACGGCAAAGGCCAGTATGGCGCTGTTCATTCCGGTGTTGTTTTTCGCGTCGATCAACGAGCCGCCCCAGGAATGGAAATACGGCGCGATTTCAACGGCGCTGGCCGCCTGGCTCAGGCACAGCAAGAAGGTTCCCGCCAGCGCTGTGTTGATCCGGTTGAGCCTGGAAGCACTGCGAGTCGATTTCAGCGCGGCGCCAGCGGAAGAAACTTTTGAAAATACACGGTGTTGCATGGATGGTTTCTATTGTTAAAAATCGTCATTTCTGGCGCGTCGAAGAACGCCAAACGACCTTTTTTTTCTTAAAAAACCAAGCAGTCACGACAGGCATGAGCAAGCTTGATAAACATGCTGAAAAATGTAAATTTTGTCAAAAATATTAAATTAAGCTCAGCAATGCCTGAATCCTATCGGTTACTGTTTAATCTTGAAATTACTTTTGTAACGTCACTTATGGTTACAAACTGACAAATTTATAGGACCTATCCTACAAAATTTCAGGTAATTTTCTGTTTTTTTAGGGGAACTAATTTCGAATGGAACAAATTTTGAATCGGTATTGCCTGGCAGGCAGGCGAGCGAGATGAAATGCCAAACTCCTTTATCTCCAACAACCCAGATCATCTTCAATACAAAAAAGATAGCAAAAAAGGGGTTTTGTCAACTTCAGGATTGAAAACAAATAACGGCCAAATAAAATTTTATGAAATTAAAATTTGCAACTTAAAATTTGAATCTACTTGTTAAAGAATTACTTTTAAAATAATTTGACAACAAAGTTAAATAACTTTTTGTTACTTTTTTAGGGTAACTATCTAGGCTGGCGGGATTGAAAAACGGGTGTTTCCGTTGCTTTGAGTGCGCCAAGGCGATTGATCTGGCGCGCAGGTGCCTTGCCGCTGGTGAGGCCGGGGTATTTGCAGGTGCGCAAGGCACTGCGGACGGGCCAGCCCATGGCGACGCGACGCAAAACGGCAGGGATGCAGGACTTCCCGAGGGTTTGGAGGGATGTATCGCCCTGCGCCGAAAGCACCGTTCACGACGCACGGCTGCACCGCCCGACGCATCCCTCTCAAAAGACCAGGGCCTACCCGGGGCTAACTCGGTGTGTCTTTGCTTGAATGGAGCGAAGCGCTAGAACAGCCCGGCCACCAGCCACAGCGCCGTGCCCCACATCATCAGCGCCACCAGCCCGTCCAGCGCGCGCCAGATCCACGGCGCCGTCAGCCGGCTGCCCAGACTCCACATGGCGGCGCCCAGGGCCACGAACCACAGCGCCGAGCCGGCGGCGGCGCCCAGGCCGAACACGGCATTGTCAGGCCGCGCATAGGCCAGCGACGCGGTGCCCAGCAGCACGGCGGTGTCGAGCCAGGCATGCGGATTGAGCCAGGACATGGCCAGCGCCAGCCCGGCGGCGCGGCGGCGCGACATGCCCGTTTCGGCGTCGCCTCCGGCGCCCGGCACGGCCGGCGCGGCAGGCCGCGCAAAGCGCCGCATCGCCTGCGCGCCGTACAGGAACAGCAGCACGGCGCCGGCGCCGGTCAGCGCGCCGAGCAGCTTGCCCGACAGGCCGCCGAGTTGCGCCAGCCCGCCGACGCCCACGGCGATCAGCGACACGTCGGTCACCACGCAGATCGCCACCGTCAGCCACAAATGCTCGCGCCGCAGGCCCATGCGCATGACATGGGCGTTTTGCGGGCCGATGGCCATGATGAGCGACAGGCTCAAGGCCAGGCCAGCGAAGAAAGCCGGGGCGGTCAGGATATTCATGATAGGACAAGGCCAGGAAGGGTGGGTTGCGCAAGCGCCGAAGGTGCGGGCGCCCGGCCAGTGTCGCCAATCCGGCGAACGAATTAAACAGATTTAACTAAAATTGGCTTTACTCAATAAAAACTAAAGTCATCACATGCTCGATGCCCGGCAACTCGAAGCCCTCGCCGCCGTCATTGAAGGCGGCAGTTTCGGCGCGGCCGCCAAGGCGCTGAGCCTGACGCTGGCGGCGGTGTCGCTGCGCATCAAGTCGCTCGAAGCCGCGCTCGGCCAGCGGCTGCTGGTGCGCGGCAAGCAGGTCCGGGCCACGCCGGCCGGCCAGGCGCTGGCCGGGCACGTCCGGCAGCTGCGCCTGATGGAGGCCGACCTGATCGCCGGCCTGCCGGGCGCCGATGCCGGCGCGGCGGCGCAGATGCAGAGCCTGAGCGTGGCGGTGAATGCCGATTCGCTGGCCAGCTGGTTCCTGCCGGGCGTGGCGCCGGCGCTGCAGCAGCACCGCCTGCTGCTCGACGTGGTGGTCGATGACCAGGACCACACGCACGACGCGCTGAAAAGCGGCGACGTGACCGGCTGCGTCACCACGCTGGCACGCGCCATGCGCGGCTGCGTGGCCGAGCCGCTGGGCATCATGCGCTACCGCTGCGTGGCCGCGCCTTCGCTGCGGGCCACCTGGGGCAACGCGCTGCCGCACCGCCTGCTGCGCAGCCCGGCGGTGATCTTCAACCGCAAGGATGCGCTGCAGGACGCCTGGCTGGCGCAGCATTTCAACCTGCACGGCGCGCTGTACCCGCGCCACTTCGTTCCGGCGGTCGATGCCTTCGAGCTGGCGCTGGAGCTTGGCTTGGGCTGGGGCATGGTGCCCGACCTGCTGCTGCAGGCGCGCGCCGGGCGGGCGCCGCTGGAGGAAGTCGTGCCCGAGCGGCCGGTCGATGTGGTGCTGTACTGGCAGCACTGGGCGCGCGAACCGCTGGCCGCCGAGCGCCTGACCCAGGCGATCCAGCGGGCGGCGCGCGAATGCCTGCTGCAAAGCTGAAGCAGCGGACTGGCGGCAGGCTACCGATTTTCACATCAAAAAACGGCCCCGACGCTTGACCATCATGGGTCAGCAGCTATGTTTTCAATAGCTGCAAGCAGGCAAGGCCTGGTCAGCTGCTCAGGCACGCCTTCATGAAGGCCTTGCGCTCGTCGCCGGTCTTGCCCTTGGCGTCGGCATTGCAGGTCTTCATCCTGCTTTGCTGGGCGATGCCCTGCGCCACCGGCTTGGCGCTCAGGCATTCCTTCATGAAGGCTTTTCGCTCATCGCCCTTCTTGCCGGTGGCTTCCTGGTTGCAGGTCGCCATCTTGCTTTGCTGGGCGGTCTTGGCCGGGGACGCGACCGTGGGGGCGGCTGGCGACACCGCTGGCGCGGGGGCGGCCTTCGCCGGCGCAGGCGCGGCCGATGCGGCTTTTGCCGGCGCGGCCGGTGCGCTCTGGGCCTGGGCTCTGGCGGACAGGCCCATCGTCAGGGCAAAGGCAATGGCGATCAGGGACAGCGGTTGGTTCATGGTGGCTCCAATAGGTGAAATGGACGTGATTTCCGGCCGGAAATCCAGACCATAACGCGGCCAGTGCCCGATTCGATGACCGGGTGGGCGCCGCGCCGGGCGCGAATTCAAGCTGGACTGGCTTGACCGTAAAATCCGGCGATGCTTTCGATTAAAAAAGACCTGCTCTCCGACCTTGCGCGCGCGCTGGAAACGTTGTCTCCCGGCGCTGGCGACAAAGCCGCCTTCGAGTCCCCCAAGGTCGCCGCCCATGGCGATTTCGCCTGCACCGCTGCCATGCAGCTGGCCAAGCCCCTGAAACAAAACCCCCGGCAAACGGCCGAAGCGCTGCGCGCCCTGCTCTTGCCGTTGCCGGCTTTCGAGCGCTGGGTGGATGCGGTTGAAATTGCCGGACCCGGCTTCATCAACATCCGGCTCAAGCCCGCCGCCAAGCAGGAAACCGTGCGCGAGGTGCTGCAGGCGGGCAGCGCCTACGGCACCCAGCCGCCGGCGCAGGGCGGGAAGATGATCGTCGAATTCGTCTCGGCCAACCCCACCGGCCCGCTGCATGTCGGCCACGGCCGGCAGGCGGCGCTGGGCGATGCCATCTGCAACCTGTACCAGACGCAAGGCGTGCAGGTGCACCGCGAGTTCTACTACAACGACGCCGGCGTGCAGATCCAGACGCTGGCCAGCAGCACGCAGTTGCGGGCCAAGGGCTTCAAGCCGGGCGACGAGGGCTGGCCGACCGATCCCGACAACCCGGCCAGCAAGGCGTTCTACAACGGCGACTACATTGCCGACATTGCCAGCGACTTCCTGGCCGGCAAGACCGTCAGGTCGGACGACCGCGAATTCACCGCCTCGGGCGACGTGGACGACCTGGACGCCATCCGCCAGTTCGCCGTGGCTTACCTGCGCCACGAGCAGGACCTGGACCTGAAAGCGTTTTCGGTCCGGTTTGACAACTACTACCTTGAATCGAGCCTGTACAGCTCGGGCCGGGTCGAAAGGGCGGTGCAGCGCCTGAAGGACGCCGGCAAGACGTTCGAAGCAGACGGCGCGCTCTGGCTCAAGTCCACCGACTACGGCGACGACAAGGACCGCGTCATGAAAAAGAGCGACGGCAGCTACACCTACTTCGTTCCCGACGTGGCCTACCACCTGGCCAAATGGGAGCGCGGCTTCACCAAGGCCGTCAACATCCAGGGCATGGACCACCACGGCACCATCGCCCGGGTGCGCGCCGGCCTGCAGGCGGCCAACGCCGGCATTCCGGCCGGCTACCCCGACTACGTGCTGCACACCATGGTGCGCGTCGTGCGCAACGGCGAGGAAGTGAAGATTTCCAAGCGCGCCGGCAGCTACGTCACGCTGCGCGACCTGATCGAGTGGACCAGCGCGGACGCGGTGCGCTTCTTTTTGCTCAGCCGCAAGCCCGACACCGAATACGTCTTCGACATCGACCTGGCGCTGGCCAGGAACAACGAAAACCCGGTGTACTACGTGCAGTACGCGCATGCGCGCATCTGCTCGGTCCTGACCGCCTGGGGCGGCGACGAAAGCAGCCTGAAGCAGGTCGATCTGTCGCCGCTGGCCAGCCCGCAGGCCCAGGCGCTGATGCTGCTGCTGAACAAGTACACCGACATGCTCAGCCATGCCGCCGCCGGTTTTGCGCCGCACGACGTCGCCTTTTACCTGCGCGAGCTGGCGGCCTGCTACCACAGCTACTACGACGCCGAGCGGATCCTGGTCGATGACGAAGCCGTCAGGCTGGCCCGCCTGGCGCTGGTCGCGGCCACCGCGCAGGTGTTGCACAATGGCCTCGCGGTGCTGGGCGTCGGCGCCCCGCGCAAGATGTAATCGGCTTGCAACCTTCATTCTTCAAAAAGCATCCAAGTCATATGCAAGTTACGGTCAAGTCGTGGGAATACGGTATGAAAAAGCAACGCGGGGGGACCCTGCTGGGTCTGGTGATTGGCGCGCTGGTCGGCCTGGGCATTGCGCTGACGGTGGCGGTGTACGTCACCAAGGTGCCGGTGCCCTTCATGAACAAGGGCCCGTCGAACACGCCCGACAGCGACGCCGCCGAAGCCCGCAGGAACAAGGACTGGAACCCGAACGCGCCGCTGGCCGGCAAGAATCCCGCCCGCACCGCACCGTCCGCCTCGGGCGAATTGAGCACGCCGCCCGAGCCGCCCAGCGCCAGCAACGTGCCCGATCCGGTGCTGGCGCCCGAAGACCCCAAGAAACCCGAGCGCGTCGTGAAACCGCCCAAAACCGCCACGGCACCGGCCATCCCCGCCCCGCCGGCATCGGCGCCGGCCCCCACGGCGGCGGCCAAACCCGCCAGGCCGCCGTCCGCCGACCCGCTGGGCGACCTGGCCAAGGCCAGGTCGGAAAGCCCGGCATTCAGTTCGGGCGCTTCGGACCCGTTCAACTACTTCATCCAGGCCGGCGCCTACCGCACGCCTGAAGACGCCGAACAGCAGCGCGCCCGGCTGCTGCTGCTCGGCATGCAGGCCAAGGTCACCGAACGCGAACAGGCCGGCCGCACCGTGTACCGGGTGCGCGTCGGTCCGTTCGAGAAAAAAGACGATGCCGACCGCGTCAAGGACCGGCTGGACAACAGCTCGATCGAAACGGCACTGGTCCGGGTGCAGCGTTAAGCCCTGAATCCGGCGCCGGCTGAACTTTTTGGCCTTACGGTATCCAACAGCTGTCCATATTGACACCAGGAGAAAAAATCAATGCAACGTCGCGCGTTTTCAATTTCAGCCGCCACGCTGGCTGCGGCCACGGGCATGTCCACCCTGCCCACGCTGGCGCAAGCCCAGGCGCGGGCCTTTCAAAGCGGCTCGGACTACCTCACGCTGGACAAGCCGGCCGCCACCGAAGCGCCTGCCGGCAAGGTCGAGGTGGTTGAATTCTTCTGGTACAACTGCCCGCACTGCAACGCCTTCGAGCCGATGTTCGATGCCTGGGCCAAGAAGCAGCCCAAGGACGTGTCGGTGCGCCGCGCGCCGATTGCCTTTCGCCCCGACTTCGAGCCGCAGCAGCGCCTGTATTACGTGCTGGAAAGCATGGGCAAGATCGACGAGTTGCACAAGAAGGTGTTCTACGCCATCCATGTCGAAAAGCAGCCGCTCAACACGGCCGACCAAATTGCGGCATGGGTGGACAAGCAGGGCATTCCCAAGGCGAAGTTCCTGGAGCTGTACAACTCGTTTTCAGTCAGCACCAAGGTGCGCAAGGCCACGCAACTGCAGGACGCCTATGCGCTCGACGGCGTGCCTGCCCTGGGCATCAACGGCCGTTACTTCACCTCCGGCACCCAGGCCAAGACGCTGGAACGCTCGCTGCAGGTGGCTGATTCGCTGATCGCGCAGTCGCGCTCAAGCGCCAAATAAGTCCAGTCCCCTGCTGGACAAAGGGTGCGCAGCCTTGCGCGCTCTCCAAAACCCTGATCGGCGGCAGGTCGGGTTTTGAAATTTAGCTATTTATTCAATAGCTGCCTGCGCTTACCCAGCTTGCGTAAACGCCCTCCAAAGCAAGCAACGATGTGACTTCCGGCTTTTCTGGAGCTTCAGAAGGAACATGCGTGTCCGCCTTCTTCGATGCGCTTCCTGGCCTGCCCATCATGTCTTTCTGACTCCGACCTCTGGCCGTTTCCAGGCCCGTGTGCGTCCTATGTGATTACGCTTTTTTTTCACCCCCTAACACAAGTTTTCATCCTACAAGCCAGATTATTGAATTACAACTTTTACGCGTGTAATTAATACATGTCCAGAAATTGACAAATTGATCAAAAAAGTAACAGGAATTCGTGCCCCGGGCCTCCTGTGCCTTCTGATTTGTCAACCTAGCCGCGTTTCTTGGAACGTTGGGCCGGACCCGTAAATTTTTCACGCGAAAGGCCACTTGTGTCACGTCATAAATTCATTCCGTTTGCGCTCCTGGCCCTGAGCCAGGCAGCCCTTGCCCAGCAACTCCCGAGCGCTGGCAGCCAGATCCTGCAGATTCCTCCGGCGCCCGCACCGCAAAAAGCAGCGCCCGCCCTGCGCATCGAGCCCAGCGCAGCCCCTGCTACAGCGGCATCCGACGCCGCAAAAATCACC
>JAQGMN010000200.1 GCA_028292345.1 Polaromonas sp.
CCCCGGACGGCCGCCTGGCCACATCGGCCCCCGACACCACCTGCGGCAACTGGACCAAAAGTGCGGAAGGGTCGGCCATCGTCGGCCACCATGACCGCGACGGCACCAACCCCGACCCGGTTGCCAATGTTTCATGGAACGCGTCGCACGGAACGCGCGGCTGCGGCATGGACGCGCTCAAGTCCACCGGCGGCGCCGGGCTGATGTACTGTTTTGCCGCGAACTGAGCCTGCGCCGGACTGCAGGGCCGGGTGACCGGCTCAGCCCCCGGTTCAGCCTTTGGAGGCGTGGCCGAAAAAGCCGGGGTCCAGCACCAGATCGCGCAGCGGCTGGATCCGCTTTTCCGACTCGTCGGCCTCCTGGCGCAGCCTGGCGGCATCGCCGCTGGCGCCCGAGGCCTGCGCCAGCTGCGCCATCTGGCGCAGCAGCATCACCCGCTCCTCGACCGCGCGCAAGGTCGCCCACAGGCCGCTGTCGATGGCTTCGTTGACCTGGGCCATCAGGCTTTTGAGCGAAAACGCATGGCCGGTGTGGCAGCGAAAGCGAACGATCGGCCCTTCCTCGATCTGCACCAGCACGCCATGGCAATCGGGGCAGGTGTATTTTGAAACCTTGCCCAGGTCCATGACCCCGGCCTTGAGCGCATTGCCTTCCATGGCGATGTGGTTCTCCAGTGCCAGCTGCGTGTTGGCCGTTTTCATCCCTTCGGGGGCCGCGGTGCCCATCAGTTCGCCCACCCGGGCGGCCAGGGCCTCCACCGTGCCGACCAGATCCACCTGCACATGCGCAATGGCGCTTTGCGGCATGGACGGCTGCATGGCCTCGTCGGGCGCCTGCACCAGCGCCACGCCCTGGTGGTCCTTGACGGCCCAGAGCCCGGCCGTGCCGTCGTCCAGCGCGCCGCTCAGGATGACGCCGATGACGCGCGGGCCGAAGGCCGTGGCGGCGGAACGGAACAGCACGTCGACCGACGGCCGGGACCGGCCTTCCTTCGGACCCCGGCTGAGCCGGATGCCCTGCGGCGTGGCCATGAGGTGGCGGTCGGCCGAGGCGACATACACATGCCCGTTGCGGATCGGTTCCCCGTCCCTGGCAATGTCCACGGCAAGCTGCGTCGAATAGCCCAGAACCCGGTCCAGCTGGCTCGGCGTGTCCGCCGGAATATGCAGGACCACCAGAAAAGCCGCTTCCACATCGGCAGGCAAGGCGCGAAAAAAGCCCCTGAGCGCCTCGACCCCTCCGGCCGAGGCGCCGATGACCACGATGTCGCGTTTTTGCAAATCTGGGGGTGATGTCATCACGCCAGTCTACGGCAATGCAGCCTGAAGGGATAGCCGTCTGCGGACGCCACGCAAGAGCAGGCTCTGGGTGCGGAATTACCTATTTGCTATATTAAAAGTAGCTGCTTGCGCCCGCCCACACTGCGCAAAAGCCTTAATTGATCAAATAATTCAATTCCGGAACCGCCTGCGCGTCAGCGCCAGCGCAATCCAGAACGCGGCCACGCCGTACACCACCAGCACGGCCAGGTGCCGCAGGCCCTCGGCCGGCCACTGGCCGAGGAACAGCGGCCGGATCAGCTCGACCGCGGCGGTCAGCGGCAGCCAGTCCGAGATCGTGCGCATCACGCCGGGCAGCTGGTCGCGCGGAAAGAACACGCCGCTCAGGAACATCGTCGGCGTCAGGAACAGCGAGAAGTAGTAGGTGAAAAAATCGTAGCCCTTGGCCAGCGCATTGAAGATCAGTGCGATGCTGGCAAACACGATGCCGACCAGCCCCAGCAGGGGCAGCACCAAAATCAGCAGCGGGCTGTGGCTGATGCCCAGCGCCAGCATCACGCCCAGGATCACTGCGCTGGTGAACAGCGACTTGAAGGCCGCCCACAGCATCTCGGCAAACACCACGTCGTCGAGCCGCACCGGCGCGTTCATGATGCCGTCCCAGGTGCGCTGCACGTTCATGCGCGAAAACGCCGAATACAGCGCCTCGAAACTGGCCGCATTCATCGCGCTCATGCAGATCGAGCCGCTGGCCAGGAACAGGATGTAGGGCACGGCGCTGCCACCCAGCTGCACCTGCCCGATCAGCGTGCCCAGCCCATAGCCGAAGGCGACCAGCGTGATCAAGGGCTCGGCGATGTTGCCGACCAGGCTGGGCACGGCCAGTTTGCGCCAGACCAGCAGGTTGCGCCGGAACACCGGCCACCAGCGCCAGCTGATCTGCGGCGGTCGCAGCAGCGCGGGTTGCGTGGCTGGCGCGGTGGCCGTGGGCGGGGTACGGGAGGTGGTGGCGTCGGTCATCAGGCGGCCTCGCGGATCTGGCGTCCGGTGAGTTTGAGGAACAGGTCTTCGAGGTTGGCCGGGCGATGCAGCGTGCGCAGCTCGGGATGGTCGCTCAAGGCGGCCAGCAGGCCCTTGGCGTCGGCGGTGTAGAAAAACACGGTTTCGCCGCTGACCTCGACGCGCGCGGCCATGGCCTTGAGCGGGGATTCGACCAGCGCCAGCGCGCCCGCGCCGTAGACCTCGACCACGTCGGGCTCCAGGTTCTGCGCAATCAGGTCGCGCGGCGTGCCTTCGGTCATCTTCCTGCCGTGGTCGAGCACCAGGAGGCGGTTGCACAGGCGCTCGGCCTCGTCCATGAAATGCGTCGTCAGCAAGATCGACTTGCCCTGCTGCACCAGCCGCTGCAGCCGCTCCCACATCAGGTGCCGCGCCTGCGGGTCCAGGCCGGTGGTCGGCTCGTCGAGCAGCAGCAACTGCGGGTCGTTGACCAGCGCGCGCGCCAGGCTGAGGCGCCGCTTCATCCCGCCCGAGAGTTCGCTCAGCTTGGCGTCGGCCTTGTGGGTCAGGGCAGCGAACTCCAGCAATTGCGGGATGCGTTCCTTGATCACCGCATCCTTCATGCCGAAATAGCGGCCGAACACCAGCAGGTTTTCGGCGCACGAGAAATCCGGGTCCAGGCTGTCGAACTGGCTGACGATGCCCAGCTGCGCCTTGATCGCCAGCGCATCCTGCGGCATGGACAGGCTGGCCGCACCGCCGCGCGGAAAGTAGCGGATGTGGCCGCTGTCGGGGCTGGTGAGGCCCAGGCACATGCGGATCGTGGTGGTCTTGCCGGCGCCATTCGGGCCGATCACGCCCAGGCATTCGCCCGGCGCGATGGAAAACGACAGCTGGTTGACGACGGTGTTGCCGCCGTAGTGCTTGCTCAGGTCAAGGACCTCGAAAAGGGGCTGGGTCATGCGGCCTATTGTGCCTATCGGGTGCGTGTCAGGCGTCTTCGCCATAGTCATGGTCCGGGTGGTTGACGGCGCCCAGCTTCCAGTAGCCCCGGCCGACGATCTGGCTGCGCGGCAGGCCCAGCTCGCCGGTCAGCAGCTGCCGGATGCGGCGCATGGCGGCGGCCTCGCAGGCCAGGTAAACCCGGCTTTGCGCGGAAGGCGCGCCGCCCTGGCGCAAGGCCTGCTCCAGCGCCTGGCCGGCGCGCTGGTTGTCGGCGCCGCGAACGACCCACCGGGCGCTCAGTGGCGCCGGACTGTGCAGCGCGCGCTCCTCGGCGGCGTCGGGCACCTCGACGAGCACACGGACGCGGGCCGTGGCCGGCAGGCGCGCCAGGATGGTTTCGAAGGCCGGCAGCGCGCTGTCGTCGCCGATCAGCAGATGTTCGGCCGCCTGCGGGTCGGGCTTGTAGCCGGGGCCCGGGCCCATCAAGAACAGCACCTGGCCGGCCTGCGCCTGCGCCGCCCAGGTCGAGGCCGGGCCATCGCCGTGCAGCACGAAATCGACATCGACTTCCAGGGCCTCGGGGCGCACCGCCAGCGGCGTGTAGGTGCGCATCGACGTGGCGCGCGGGCCGTCGGGCAAAGGCCGCACCGGCTCGCTCTGGCCGGGCTCGGGAAAGATCAGCTTGAGGTAGCTGGCCGGGTCGCTGACCTCGAAGCCCTGCAGCTCGGCGCCGGTCAGCGTGATGCGGCGCATCGCCGGGCTCAGGATTTGCACGCGGCTGACCTCGACCCGGCGCGGCGGCCGGCGCTTGCGCGGGGCGTTTTCTGCGGCGGCAGGGGCGGATGAAACGGGCGGGGAAGGTTGTTGCATGGAACGGCTTTCGGATGGCGGGTGACGTACCCGCCAATGGGTGTTGCAGTTGAGAATGATTGTCAACTAAAAGCCCTTGGACCGCTGACCGCAAGGTCAAGCCCCACGCAGGTCACACGGCTGAAGTACAGTAGCCGCTCGCGGCCGGCATGCCTGGCCCGCGCCGCGCCGCTGCCCTTTTTTGTTCCTTTTTTTTACCTCTCGCCTATGACCACCTTCGGAACTCCCTTGTCTCCCCACGCCACCAAAGTCATGCTGCTCGGTTCGGGCGAGCTGGGCAAGGAAGTGCTGATCGCGCTGCAGCGGCTGGGCGTGGAAACCATCGCCGTGGACCGCTACGACAACGCGCCCGGCCAGCAGGTGGCGCACCATGCGCGCACCATCGCCATGAGCGATGCGGCGCAGCTGAAAAGCCTGATCGAGCGCGAAAAGCCCGACCTGGTGGTGCCCGAGATCGAGGCGATTGCCACGGGCATGCTGGAAGAACTCGAAAACGCCGGCGTGGTGCGGGTGGTGCCCACCGCCCGGGCCGCGCGCCTGACCATGGACCGCGAGGGCATCCGGCGGCTGGCCGCCGAAACCCTGGGCCTGCCGACCAGCCCGTATGTGTTCTGCGATTCGCTGGAGGCGCTGCAGACCGCGATCGATTCAAGCATCGGCTATCCCTGCGTCGTCAAGCCGGTGATGAGTTCCTCGGGCAAGGGCCAGAGCAAGATTGCCCTGCCCAAGGACGTGGCGCCGGCCTGGGCGCATGCGATGGCCGGCGGGCGCGTCAGCCACGGCCGGGTGATCGTCGAAGGTTTTGTGGATTTCGAGTATGAGATCACGCTGCTGACGGTGCGCGCCGTCGGCGAAGGCGGCGCGGTGGAAACGCAGTTCTGCGAGCCCATCGGCCATCTTCAGGTCGGCGGCGACTATGTCGAAAGCTGGCAGCCCCAGCCGATGCGTCCGCTGGCCCTGGAGCGCAGCCGCGCCATTGCCCGGGCCGTGACCGACAACCTGGGCGGCCAGGGCGTGTTCGGCGTCGAGCTGTTCGTCAAGGGCGACGACGTCTGGTTCAGCGAGGTCAGCCCGCGCCCGCACGACACCGGCATGGTGACGCTGTGCACCCAGTGGCAAAACGAGTTCGAGCTGCATGCGCGGGCCATCCTGGGGCTGCCGGTGAACACGGCGCTCAAAAGCCCGGGCGCCAGCGCCGTGATCTACGGCGGCGTCGATGCGGCGGGCATCGTGTTCGACGGCGTGGCCGAAGCCCTGCAGGTGCCGCAGACCGACATCCGCCTGTTCGGCAAGCCCGAGAGCTTTGTCAAGCGGCGCATGGGCGTGGCGCTGGCCTTCGATGACGATGCCGAGGTGGCACGCACGCGGGCCAGGCTCGCGGCATCGAAAGTCCGGCCGCGCGCCGCCTGAGGCCCGAAAAGGCACCGAAGGCGAAATCCGCAAGCCATGCCACTTTCCGGGCTGATCTCCTGGGCGGACGACTCGACGCTGCATGTGCTGTTGGCGGCGGCGGTCGGCGTGCTGCTGGCCCTGCTGACGCACCGCATCAGCGCCAAAGTGGTGCTGCGCCTGACGCGCTCGCTGCCGATATCGAACCGCACGGCGCAGCAATGCAGGGCGCCCGCGTTGCTGCTGATGCCGCTGATGGCGCTGCAGGCGGTCTGGCAGGTCGCGCCCGACACCTTTCCGCTGATTGCCGGGGTGCGCCATGTCAATGTCCTGCTGCTGCTGGCCGGGCTGACCTGGCTGGGGCTGCGCGCGGCGCGCGGCGTGGCGCAGGGCGTCATCGGCCTGTACCCGCTCAACGTCCAGGACAACCTGAACGCGCGCCGCATCCACACGCAGACGCGCATGCTCTCGCGCACGGCGATGTTCATCATCTTGCTGGCCGGGCTGTCGCTGATCTTGATGACCTTCCCCGAGGCGCGGCAGATCGGCGCCAGCCTGCTGGCGTCGGCCGGCGTGGTCGGCATCGTGGCGGGCATTGCCGCGCGGCCGATCTTCAGCAACCTGATTGCCGGGCTGCAGATCGCGCTGGCGCAGCCGTTCCGGCTCGACGACGTGCTGATCATCCAGGGCGAATGGGGCCGGGTCGAGGAAATCACCGGCACCTACGTGGTGCTGAAGATCTGGGACGAGCGGCGGCTGGTGATTCCGCTGCAGTGGTTCATCGAGAACCCGTTCCAGAACTGGACGCGCCAGAGCGCGCAGATCATCGGCACGGTGTTCATCTGGGTGGACTACCGCATGCCGCTGGCGCCGCTGCGCGAAGCGGCCCGTCTGGCCTGCGAGGCCGCGCCGGAGTGGGACAGGCGGCTGTGCCTGCTGCAGGTGGTGGAGGCGGGCGAGCGCGGCATGCAGCTGCGGGTGCTGGTGACGTCGAGCGATTCGAGCCTGAACTGGGATCTGCGCTGCAAGGTGCGCGAGGCACTGGTGGATGTGATGCAGCGCGACTGGCCGGGGCATTTGCCTTTGATGCGGGCGGAAGTGGGGGAGCGGTCCGGGGCTGGGCCTGATGCGTCGCCGCTGGTTTGAATTTTTTGCAATTCGGTCGCCGGGCAACCCCCGGCCAGCAGATCCAGGCAACGCCAAACCAACGCCCCAGCGATCAAGGCCCGGAAATCCTCACCACCGCATCCGCCCGCTTGTGCAAATCCGGCAGCAGCTCCAGCCCCAGGCCGGGCTTGTCGTTCAGGCTGATCATTCCCTGGCTGACCACCGGCAGTTCGGTGACCAGTTCCCTGTACCAGCCGGTATAAAAGGCGCGCACGCTTTCCTGGACCAGCGCGTTCGGCGCATGCAGCGACAAGTGGGTCGAGGCCGCCCAGACCACCGGGCCGGTGCAGTCGTGCGGCGCCACCGGCAGCTGCCAGGCGTCGGCCATGGCGGCAATCTTTCGGGCTTCGCTCAAGCCGCCGCACCAGCTCAGGTCCAGCATGGCCACGCCGGCCACGCCCGTCTGCAAATAGTCCTTGAAGCCCCATTTGTAGCTCAGGGTTTCGCTGGCGCAGATCAGGGTTTCGCAGTCCACCGCGTACTGCTTGAGCAGGTCGAGCGAGTCCATGCGGATGGGGTCCTCATGCCAGAAGGTGTTGAAGGGCTTGAGCGCGCGTGCGATTTTCCGGGCCATCGGCAGGCGCCACAGGCTGTGGAACTCGACCATGATGTCCATCTTGTCGCCGACGGCGTTGCGGATCTTGCGAAACGGCTCCAGCGCGGTGTCCAGGTCGTCGCTGCTGATGTACTGGCCGTGGCTTTTCTCGGCGGCCGGGTCGAACGGCCAGATCTTCATGGCCGTGATGCCCTCGGACAGCAGCGACTCGGCCACCTCGTCGGCCCGGTGCAGGAAACCCTGCAGGTCTTCGTAGGGGCCGCCCTGCTTGCCCAGCCCCCAGTTGGCGCTGGTCTGGTTGGTGCTGCTCCTGATGTATTCGTAGCCTGCGCAGGTGTTGTAGATGCGGATGGCGTCGCGGCTTTTGCCGCCCAGCGCGGTGTGCACCGGCATGTTGGCCGCCTTGCCGAATAGGTCCCACAGGGCGATGTCCACCGCCGAATTGCCCCGGGTTTCCACGCCCGAGCCGCGCCAGCCCAGGTAGCCGGTGATGTCGCGGTTGCGCGCCTCGATGGCCAGCGGGTCCTGGCCGAGCAGCTTGGGCGCGGCCCATTCATGCAGGTAGGCCTCGACCGCCGCCGCGCCCATGAAGGTTTCGCCCAGGCCGACCAGGCCCTCGTCGGTGTACAGCCGCACCCAGATGATGTTGGGAAATTCGCCCAGGCGAAGGGTCTCGACTTGTGTGATCTTCACAATCGGCGTCCTGTCAATGCGTCAGCTCAAGGAAGGGCCGCAGGGCTTGCGCCCGGCGGCCGGGAAGGGCACCGATCAGCCGCCGCGCGCCTTTTTCAGGGCTTCGAGCACGATGTTGACCGGCTCGGCGCCGATGGTGGGCACGTTCTTTTCATACACCGGCTTGACCTTTTCAAACATCCGGCGCTGCTCGGCAGGCGTGATTTCATTGACCTGCATGCCCTTGGCCTTCAGGCTGGCCAGCGATTTTTCAGACTGCGCGCGAATCGCCGCCCGCTGCACCTTCTGGCCTTCGAGCGCCGCTTCGCGCAGCACGGCTTGCTCCTGCGGGCTGAGCTGGTCCCAGAGCTTCTTGCTGTACAGGATCAGGAACGGGGTGTAGGCATGGCGGGTCACGCTCAGGTACTTCTGCACCTCGTTGAACTTGGAGGTCTCGATCGTGACGAACGGGTTTTCCTGGCCGTCGATGGTCTTGGTTTCGAGCGCGGTGAACACCTCGCCAAAGTTCATCGGAACGGCATTGGTGCCCAGCGTCTTGAAGGTGTCCAGGAAGATGTTGTTCTGCATCACCCGGACCTTGACGCCCTCGAAGTCCTCGGCCTTGGTCACCGGCCGCTTGTTGTTGGTCAGGTTGCGAAAGCCGTTTTCCCAGTAGGCCAGGTTGACGACGCCGGCGTCTTCGAGCTTCTTGTTGAAGTAGGCGCCGGCCGGGCCGTCGAGCACCGCATCGGCTTCCTTCTCGTTGGCAAACAGGAAGGGCAGGTCGAACACGCCCAGCTCCTTGATGATGCCGACCAGCGGCGACGACGAGGTGCAGACCATTTCCTGCGTGCCCGCGCGCAGGGCCTGGGTGGCCTGCAGGTCGCCGCCGGCGGCATTGTTCCAGAAGGCGTTGATCTTCATCTTGCTGCCAGTCTTGGCGGCCAGCACCTCCTGCATTTTCTTCACGCCCAGGCCGACCGGATGGTCCTCGGCCACGCCGTTGGTGAACTTGATGGTGCGCTCGGCAAACTGGGCGAAGGCCGAGGTGGCCAACAGCAGGCTGGTGGCGGCCACGGCCGAGATCAGGGTTCTACGTTTCAACATGTCTTGTCTCCTTGGGTATGAACTAGCGGCAAAAAAAGCGGGTTGAGGAAAAGGCGGTCAGCGCATCCACCACTGCAGCGGCACGGTGACGATGGAAGGAAAAAGCACCAGCAAAAACAGCACGGCCAGTTGCGCCATGAAAAACGGCAGCACGCCCTTGAAGGCGTCGTCCATGCTGATCTTGGCCACGCCGCACACCACGTTGAGCACCGTGCCCACGGGCGGCGTGAACAGGCCGATGGCGTTGTTCATGATGAACATCACGCCAAAGTACACCGGGTCGATGCCGGCCTTGAGCACCAGCGGCATCAGCACCGGCGTGAGGATCAGCACCGTCGGGGTGAAGTCCAGCGCGGTGCCGACCACGACGACCAGCACCATCATGATGAACATCAGCAGTATCTTGTTGCCCATGAAAGGCTCCATCATGGCGGCGACCTCGGTCGGAATGTTGGCCACCGTGATCAGCCAGGCGCTGACCATGGCGGCGGCGACCAGGAACATCACCACGGCGGTGGTCTTTCCGGCGGCCAGCACCAGCGGGTACAACGCGGACAGCTTGAGCTCGCGGTAGACGAACATGCCGACCGCAAAGCTGTAGACCGCGGCCACCACCGCCGCCTCGGTGGGCGTGAACACGCCGAACTTCATGCCGCCGATGATGAGGACCGGAAGCGCCAGCGCCAGGCTGCCTTCGGCCGTGATCTTCAGGCGCTGCGGCAGGTCGAGCCTGGGCGCGGGCAGGACGTTTTCCTTCTTGGCCACCACCCACCAGGTCAGCCCGATGGCCACGCCCATCAGCACGCCCGGCACGATGCCCGCCAGGAACAGCTTGGTGATCGACACATTGCCCGCCACGCCGAAAATGATCATGCCGATGGACGGCGGAATCACCGGCGCGATGATACCGCCCGAGGCGATCAGGCCGGCCGAGCGGTTGATGTTGTAGCCGGCCGCCCGCATCATGGGAATGAGCAAGGCCGCCAGCGCGGCGGTGTCGGCCACCGCCGAGCCCGAGAGCGACGCCATCACCACCGCCGCCACCACCGTGACATAGCCCAGCCCGCCGCGGAAATGGCCGACCCAGGCCATGGCCAGGTTGACAATGCGCCGGCTCAGGCCGCCAGCGTTCATGAATTCGCCGGCCAGCATGAAAAAAGGCACGGCCAGCAGCGGAAAGTTGTCGGCGCCATCGACAAAGCGCTGGGCCAGGATCTGGCTGTCAAAGGTGACCAGCCCGCTGGTGGCCGCCAGGAAGGCCATGAGCGTGAGGCCGCAGACCAGCAGCGCATAGGCAATCGGCATGCCGATGCCCATGGCCGCCAGGAGGCTGACAATAAAAACGGTGACGGTCATGCCGTTGCCCCCACGCTTCCCGCTTCGCGTGGTGCGCTGCCCTTGCAGGGCGCTACGCCGCCAGAGGCGGCCCATCTGCAGGCTGTCCGAGCCCGCTCAGGCGGGCTCGGAGCCGCAGCCTGCAGCCCCGAGGGGGCCGGCCCGCCTGCAGTCCGGCAAAGCCGGTCCTGCGGCCGGTACTTGCACGGACGGGGAAGTGTCAAATCGGTCATGGTGTGGCTTCTTTCAATTTCTTCTCGACATCGGCCAGGCCTTCGGTTTCGATCACCTGCACCAGTTCGTCCTCGCGCAGCTGACCCGTCAGCAGGCGGTACAGCACGTGCAGGTTCATCAGGCCCATGACCACGCCGACGACATAGCCGACGCCGTAGACCCAGATCATGGAAATGCCGACCACCGGCGAAATGTTGCTCACCTGGAGTTCGTGCATCTTCCAGGTGCCGATGAAAAACAGCGCATTGCAGCCCAGCATCAGCGATTCGCTGAGGAACAGGCACAGCTTCTTGCCGCCCAGGCCCAGGTGCTTGACCACCGTGTCCACGCCCAGGTGGCCGTTTTCCCGCATGGCGACCATGGCGCCGATGTAGGTCAGCCAGATGAAGCAGTAGCGCGACATTTCGTCGGAGATGTCGATGCCCCGGTTGAAGCCGTAGCGCAGCACCACGTTGCCGAACACCATGACCACCATGGCCACCATGCTGAGCACGATCAGCAGCTCCAGCAGCTTGAAGAAGCGGTTGATGAACCCTTGCAGAATATTTTCCAAGCTTGTCTCCTTCTTTTGTTGATTTCTTTTGATGCTTCTAGGCCATCTTCAGCAGGCGCGGCGGTTTGCCCAGGTGGGGCAGGGTGGTGCGCGATGCCAGCACTTCCTCGATGTCCTGGCGCGCGCCGTCGATCAGCACCTGGATGCCCTTCTCGGCCCGGTCGGGGTCGTGCGCGATCACCGCATCGAGCACTTCGCGGTGCAAGGGCAGCGACACCAGCGGCCCGTCCTGGCGGCTGGCGGAAATCTCGAAGCTGGTGCGCAGCAGCGCGCCCAGCGCCTTGCTCATCTGCATCAGCATGCGGTTGCGGCAGGCGCGCAGCAGCCCCTGGTGAAAGCGCAGGTCGTGCATGACATAGTCGCCGCCTTCGTGCACGGCTTGCTTCATGCCGGCATAGGCCAGCTCCACCTCGGCAATGTCCTGCGGCGTGGCGCGCTCGGCCGCCAGCCGCATCGCGGCCGGCTCGACCACCCGGCGCAAGTCCTGCAGGTCGCGCAGGAAGTCGTCCGTCAGCCCGGCCTTGGACTGCCAGGCGATGACGTCGGGGTCGAACCAGTTCCAGTGCTCTTCGGACAGCACGCGGGTGCCCACCTTGGGGCCGGTGGTCATCAGGCCCTTGGCGATCAGCGACTTGACGGCCTCGCGCACCACGGTGCGGCTCACGCCCAGTTCCAGGCAGAGCAATGGCTCGGGCGGAATGGACGCGCCCACGCCATAGCGTCCCGCGACGATGGCCTCGCCGAGGTGGTCAACTGTGTTGCCGTGGACGTTCTTGATCATGGTTTTTACTGACTCTGTTTTTTCAATGGTATGACGATAATACGATTGAACATTAAGGAGTTTCCCTATGACCGACCCCCAAACGCCCCGAAAAAAACCCGAAGAACTCCGCAGCCAGCAGTGGTTTGGCCGGCAGGACCGCGACGGCTTTGCCTACCGCAGCTGGGTCAAGGGCAAGGGCATTCCGCATGACCAGTTCGACGGCCGGCCGGTCATCGGCATCTGCAACACCTTTAGCGAACTGACCCCCTGCAACAGCCACTTCCGCACGATTGCCGAGCAGGTCAAGATCGGCGTCTACGAGGCCGGCGGCTTTCCGCTGGAATTCCCGGTGATGTCGCTGGGCGAGACGCTGATGCGGCCTACCGCCATGCTCTACCGCAACCTGGCCAGCATGGACGTGGAGGAAAGCATCCGCGCCAACCCGGTCGACGGCGTGGTGCTGCTCATGGGCTGCGACAAGACCACCCCTTCGCTGGTGATGGGCGCGGCCAGCGTGGACCTGCCCACCGTGGGCGTGAGCGGCGGCCCGATGCTCAGCGGCAAATGGCGCGGCAAGGAACTCGGTTCGGGCACCGGCGTCTGGAGCATGAGCGAGCAGGTGCGCGCCGGCACGCTCAAGCTGGCCGATTTTTTCGAGGCCGAAAGCTGCATGCACCGCAGCCACGGCCACTGCATGACCATGGGCACGGCCAGCACCATGGCCAGCATGGTCGAGGCCCTGGGCATCGGCCTGCCCGGCAATGCCGCCTACCCGGCGGTCGATGGCCGGCGCAATGTGCTGGCCCGCATGGCCGGGCGGCGCGCGGTCGAAATGGTGCATGAGGACCTGACGCTCTCAAAAATCCTCACCCGCGAGGCGTTCGAGAACGCCATCAAGACGCTGGCCGCCATCGGCGGGTCGACCAATGCGGTGATCCACCTGATCGCCATGGCCGGTCGCATCGGCGTGAAGCTGACGATCGACGACTTCGACCGGCTGGCCAGCGAGCTGCCCTGCCTGGTCAACCTGCAGCCGTCGGGCAAGTACCTGATGGAGGACTTCTGCTACGCCGGCGGCCTGCCGGTGGTGATGAAGGAAATCGCCGGCCACCTGCACCTGGGGGCCATCACTGCCAACGGCAGGACCATTGGCGAGAACATTGCCGATGCCGAGAACTTCGGCACCGACGTGATCATGCCGCTGGCCGCGCCGTTCAAGGAAAAGGCCGGCATCGCGGTGCTGCGCGGCAACCTGTCGCCGCGCGGCGCGGTCATCAAGCCCAGCGCCGCCACACCGGCGCTGATGGTGCACACCGGCCGGGCGGTGGTGTTCGAAAACATCGAGGACTTCCATGCCCGCATCGACGACGAGAACCTCGACATCGACGAGCACTGCGTGATGGTGCTGAAGAACTGCGGCCCCAAGGGCTACCCCGGCATGGCCGAGGTGGGCAACATGCCGCTGCCGCCCAAGGTGCTGCGCCGGGGCATCACGGACATGGTGCGCATCTCCGATGCGCGCATGAGCGGCACCGCCTACGGCACCGTGGTGCTGCACACGTCGCCCGAGGCCGCGGCCGGCGGCCCGCTCGCGATCGTGCAGACGGGCGACTGGATCATCCTCGACGTGCCTGCGCGCCGTATCACGCTCGACCTCACCCAGCAGGAGCTCAACTCCCGCACCCCCAACACGGCCACGACGGATGGCTACGCAAAGCCGACCCGAGGCTGGGAGAAGCTCTACGTCGACCACGTGACGGGCGCGGACACCGGCGCGGACCTCGACTTTCTGCAGGGGTCGAGCGGCGACAGGGTGTCGCGCGAGTCGCACTAGCGCGGCGCGAGCAATTCCCTGAAGAAGTCGCCCAGCGGCGCATCGAGGTCGGCCTCGGTCGCGGAACCGAGCGGCT
>JAQGMN010000203.1 GCA_028292345.1 Polaromonas sp.
GTCGATGACCTGGCAGCCCAGCCGGCTGAGCAGGCCGAAGACGGTGTAGCGGTTGCTGTCGTACACGGCGCCTTCGCGCGGCGCTTCGCCCAGCGACAGGATTTCATCGCCGGTGGAGAAATAGGCCACCCGTAGCGGCCGCCATGTGCTCAAGGTTTCAAGGCCCAGAGATGCCGCCAGCCCAAGGCGGGCAGGGGTCAGCAGCTCGCCCTTTTGAAGCGCCGGCTTGCCCTGCGCCAGGTCTTCGCCGCGCAGCCGGCGGTTGTCGCCCAGGCGGAGCAGGCCCGCCGGAATCGTGATGGTTTCCTGTTCACCGCTTCGGCTCGACTGGACGAATTCCTGCGGAACGACCGTGTCCAGGCCAGCCGGCATCACCGCCCCGGTCATGATCTTCACGCACTGGCCGGGCGAAATGCCGCCCTGCCAGGCCTTGCCCGCCAGCGCCGTGCCGACGACCTGCAATTGAAGCGCGACATCCGGCCTGAGTTGCGCGCCCTTGAACGCAAAACCGTCCATGGCCGAGTTGTCATGCGGCGGCACGTCGAAGGGCGACACCACGTCGGCCGCCAGCACCCGGCCCAGCGCTTCGAACAGGGGCATTTCAATGGCGTCCTGAACCGGCGTCACCAGCCGGGCCAGGAAATCGCGCACGCCGCCGGCGGTCATGGCCTGCGGGTCGTAGCCCTGCAACTGGGCGGCAATCTGGCCAATCGCGTTCACGGTTGCCTTGCTTCAAGCTGGTGCAACTCGGCCAGCGTGTTGGCATTGAAAAAGGCATGCACCGCGTCGCCCGGCTGGTCGAAAGGCACGATGACGGTTTTATGCTGTGCCGTCCAGGCATCGATTTTGCGCCCGCCCGCCTGGGTGAAGCGCGCCAGGCTTTCCAGCATGTCAACGCCCATCAGGCAGAACACCGGCTGAGGCCGCAACTGGCCGTCTTCCTCGCGCGCGGCCGCCACGGCAAAGTCGGCGTCCTCCCGCGCCAGGGCGTCGGCCATGCGCGCGACCAGGTCGGCGGGAAACAGCGGCGTGTCGCACGGCACGGTGAGCAGGTAGGGCGTTTCGCAGCGTTCCAGCCCCGTGATGAAACCGGCCAGCGGCCCGGCGTATTCACCCAGGGAAGTCGCGTCGGGCCAGACCGGAACGCCAAACGATTCGTAGGCCGACAGGTTGCGGTTGGCATTGATCATGATCTCGCCGACCTGCGGCGACAGCCGCATCAGCGTATGCAGCGCCAGCGGCACGCCGTTGAAATTCTGCAGCCCCTTGTCCACGCCGCCCATGCGCGAACCCCGGCCGCCGGCCAGGATCACGCCGGTGATGGCTTCGGCATGCAAGGGTGTCTTTAAATTCATGGTCATCCAGTGTTCCTAAAAGTGCCTGATAAGTGATGCGACAAGTGCTGGGCGCGCTGCCTTTCCATGCCAGCAAGGGCCGCGGAACCGGCTTCGCCGGGCCGCAGGCGCAGCGGCCCCCTCGGGGGGCAGCGCAGTACGCGAAGCGACAAGCGTGGGGGCCATATTCACCCGCCGATATAACTCATCTCAATTCGCTTCAATCCGTCCGAAGGTGCGGTCGTGTCGGGCGGCAGCGCGGCGCGCAGTTCCGAATAGCGGTCCGACCGCGCCTGCCAGATCGGCCCGATCGCCGCCGCGATCTCGCCGTCGACATGGCCGCCGCGCAGCAGGGCGCGCAGGTCATGGCCCTGGCTGGCGAACAGGCACAAAAACAGCTTGCCTTCGGTGGACAGCCGCGCGCGGTTGCATTCGCCGCAAAACGCCTGCGTCACGCTGCTGATCACGCCGATTTCGCCGGCGCCGTCCGCATAGCGCCAGCGCTCGGCGGTTTCGCCGCTGTAGTTGGGATCGATGGCCACCAAGGGAAATTCGGACTGCAGGCGTTCAATCACCTGGCTGGAGGGCATCACCTCGTCCATGCGCCAGCCGTTGGTGGCGCCCACGTCCATGAATTCGATGAAGCGCAGCACCGCGCCGGAATGCCGGAAATGCCGCGCCAGCGGCAGGATCTGGCTGTCGTTGGTGCCGCGCTTGACGACCATGTTGATCTTGACCGGCGCCAGGCCAGCCTGGTGCGCGACCTCGATGCCCCGGAGCACATCGGCCACCGGAAAATCCACGTCGTTCATGCCGCGAAAGATCGCGTCGTCCAGCGCATCGAGGCTGACGGTGACGCGCTGCAGGCCGGCGTCCTTCAGCGACCGGGCCTTTCTGGCCAGCAGCGAGCCGTTGGTCGTCAGGGTGATGTCCAGCGGCTTGCCCTCGGGCGTCTGCAGGCGGGCCAGCATGCCGATCAGCACTTCGATGTTCTTGCGCAGCAGGGGTTCGCCGCCGGTGAGCCTGATCTTTTCGACCCCGTGGGCCACGAAAATCTTCGCCAGGCGGGTGATTTCCTCGAAGCTCAGCAGCGAGCTTTGCGGCAGGAAGGCATAGTCCTTGTCGAAAATCTCGCTCGGCATGCAGTAGTTGCAGCGAAAGTTGCAGCGGTCGGTCACGCTGATGCGCAGGTCGCGCAGCGGCCGGCCCAGCGTGTCGCTGAGCAGGCCGGTCGGGGCCGTCAGGCGGGCCGGAATGGCCGGTATGCGGCTGGCGTAGCGCAGGTCGGCCAGGGGAATGATCTTGCGGGGTATGTCTGTCATGGTGAAGTGCCTCGGGGAGAATTTACCCCATCGTTCCGCTCAGGCTTCGCGCCGCCGGCTTTGCCCCCGGCAGGGGCGCGTGATCGGTGTGATCCAGGTCAAGGGATGGCGTCTTTTTTCTCAGACACAGCGGGCGCCATCGACCTCCAGGCACACGCCGCTGATGAAGTCGGCCTCGTCGCTGGCCAGGTACAGCACCGCATTGGCCACGTCCAGCGCGGTCGAAAAACGCCCCAGCGGAATGCTCGCCCGGAACAGGGCCTTGCGCCCCTCGTCGAGCGGCCCGCCGGCAAAGTCGGCCGACAGGCCGGTGTCGGGGTTGAACACCGGATTCACGCAGTTGACCCGGATGTTGTCCGGGCCCAGCTCGGCCGCCAGCGACTTCGAGGTGGTGATGACGGCGCCCTTGGAGCCGTTGTACCAGGTCAGGCCGGGGCGCGGCCGCACGCCGGCGGTCGAGGCAATGTTGATGAAGCTGCCGCCGCCCTGCGCGCGGAACACCGGCACGGCATGGATGGTCGCCAGGTAGATGCTCTTGACGTTGATGGCGTAGCACTTGTCGAAATCGTCCTCGCTCACGTCGAGCGCGGGCTGGTTGCGGTGCGTCCAGCCGGCGTTGTTGACCATCACGTCGAGCCGGCCGTAGCGCTCGACGGCGGCATCGACCAGCGCCTTGACCTGGCTTGACTTGGTCACGTCGGCGGCAAAGAAGGACGCGGTGCCGCCGGCCTTGACGATGGCGGCAACCACTTTCTCGCCCAGCTCGGCGTTGATGTCGTTGACGATGATGCGGCCGCCTTCCGCCGCCAGCCGCCGGGCGATGCCTTCGCCGATGCCGCCACCCGAACCGGTGACGATGATGGATTTGTGTTCTACGCGCATGGGTTTGTCTCCTTGTTGTTGACTATCTTTTGAATAGCTGCATGCGCACGCCAGCCGTGCGCAAAAGGCATATTTCATTCGTAATGTGTCCACATGCGGAGAATGTCAACCCGAAGGTTGTTTTCATCGACCCGGTAAACGAGGCGATGCTGGCGGTTGATGCGGCGAGAATAAGCGCCAGCCAGTTCGCCAATGAGCTTTTCGTAGGGAGGCGGATTCTGCCAAGGGTTGTGCCTGAGCACATCCAGCAGTTCCTGTGCCTTGGATTTGAGTCCTGCACCTGCGAGTTTTGAAACGTCCTTGGCGGCAGCCTTGCTGAACTCCAATTGCCATGTCACCAGTCAAGCTCCGACTCCGGCACGAAATCGCTTCGCGGCGCTTTCATTGCTTCCAGAATCGACTCGCGCATGCCCGGAATCGACGTCAGGAAAAGCGTTTCCTGAATCGATGCCCAGTCTTCGGCCGAGATCAGAACGGCGGTGTTGCGCTTGCCCTTGATGATGACGGGGTGGTGCGATTCCGCGCTTTCATCAATCAGGCGGTACAGATTGGCGCGGGCTTCGGAGGCGGTGACAATGTTCATGGGTTGGATGGTACGCGATGACGTACGTCAATGCAACCAGACCTGTTCAACCATGCCGCACGGCCACCGTCTTCAGCGTGGTGAAGCCATACAGCGCCTCGAATCCCTTTTCACGGCCGTAACCCGACGACTTGACGCCGCCAAACGGCAGTTCGACACCGCCGCCCGCTCCGTAATTGTTGATGAACACCTGGCCGCTTTGCACGCGTCTGGCCATGCGGAACTGCAGGGCGCCGTCGCGTGTCCAGATGCCGGCGGCCAGCCCGAAGCGGGTGGCATTGGCCAGTTCGACCGCCTCGTCTTCATCCCGGAAACGCATGGCGCACAGCACCGGGCCGAAGACTTCCTCCTGCATCAGCCGGTGGCCGGCGGGCACATCGCACAGCAGCGTGGGCGCCTGGTAAAAGCCGCCTTCGGGCGCTTCATCGACGATCTGGCCTTGCGCCACCATCGGGATGCCGGCGACCTGGGCATCGCTCAGAAAGTCCCAGACGCGCTGCTGCTGGCTCTGGCGGATCAGCGGGCCAACGTCCAGGTCCATCGCCGCCGGGCCGACGCGCAGGTTCTCGAACGCCTGGCCCAGGCGCGCCAGCAAGGGGTCGTAGATCGCCTCGGCGATCAGCAGGCGCGAGCCGGCCGAGCAGGTCTGGCCGGCGTTTTGCACGATGCCGTTGACGATGGCGGGAATCGCCGCATCCAGGTCGGCATCGGCAAACACGATCTGCGGGCTCTTGCCGCCCAGTTCCAGCGTGACCGGGCAATGGCGCTCGGCGGCGGCCTGCTGGATCAGCGTGCCGATGCCGGGGCTGCCGGTGAAGCTGATGTGGTCGATGCCCGGGTGGCGGGCCAGCGCATCGCCCACCTCATGGCCGTAGCCGGTGACGACGTTCAGCGCGCCGGCCGGAAAACCGACTTCGGTGGCCAGTTGCGCCACGCGCAGGATGGACAGGCTGGCGTCTTCGGCCGGCTTGACGACGCAGACATTGCCCGCCGCCAGCGCGCCGCCGACGCTGCGGCCGAAGATCTGCATCGGGTAGTTCCACGGAATGATGTGGCCGGTCACCCCGTGGGGCTCGCGCCAGGTCATCACGCTGTAGCCGTCCAGGTAGGGAATGGTCTCGCCGTGCAATTTGTCGCAGGCGCCGGCATAGAACTCGAAGTAGCGGGCCAGCGCCAGCGCGTCGGCCTTGGCCTGCCGGGTGGGCTTGCCGCAATCGCGCTGCTCGATCAGCGCCAGTTCCTCGGCATGCTCGGCCACCTTGATCGACAGGCGCATCAGAAGCCGGCCGCGCTCCACGCCGCTGAGCCGGCACCAGACCAGTTCCAGGCAGTCGCGGGCGCTGCGCGCCGCCACGTCGATGTCGTGCGCGGTGCTGCGCTGGATCTCGTCGAACACCTGTCCATCGGACGGGTCGACAACAGGAATGGTCTTGCCCGAAAGGGAAGGAACGGAGGCATTGGCAATGTAGTTGAGCTGCATGCGCCTGATTTTGCGTGAAAGCGCGCGGCGCTTGTGTCGCAAGCGGTAAATCCCCAGCCGCTTGTCCGGCCGGAGTTTCGCTGGACCCATCGGGCAGCCGCCGGGCTCAGCCGGTGGTGGAAACGCCCGAATGCACCTTGCCGGTGCTGAAATAGGCGTCCAGGTTCTGCACCACCCGGTCTGCCATGGCCTGCCGGGTTTCGCGGGTGGCGCTGGCCAGGTGCGGCAGCAGCACGACTTGCTCCAGCGCCAGCAGCCGTTCGGGCACGCGTGGCTCGTCGGCATACACATCCAGGCCGGCGCCGGCAATCACCCCTTGTTCCAGCGCCTGCACCAGCGCGTCCTCGTCAACGACCGAACCGCGCGACACATTGACCAGGAAGCCCTGCGGGCCCAGTGCGCGCAATACCTCCGCCGACACCAGCTTGCTGGTTTCAGGGCCGCCGGCGATCACCACCACCAGAAAATCGGCCCAGGCGGCCAGCGACATCAGCGACGCTTCATATGGGTAGGGCACGTCGGGTCGGGGGCTGCGGTTGTGGTAGCGCACCTCCATGTCGAAACCGCTGGCGCGCCGAGCCACGACCTGGCCGATGCGTCCCAGCCCCAGAATGCCCAGGCGCTTGCCGCTGACGCGGGTGGCCAGCGGATACGGGCCCTTGAGCCAGCCGCCGTGGCGCACAAAGCGGTCGGCCGCGCTGAGGCGGCGCGCGACGTCGATCACCAGGCCAAACGCGGTGTCGGCCACGCAGTCATTGAGCACTTCCGGCGTGTAGCCGACCTCGATGCCGCGCGCAGCGGCCGCTGCCAGCGGCAGGGTTTCGGTGCCGACGCCAAAGCTGGAAATCACCTTCAGGTTCGGCAGGGCCGCCAGCATGGCTTCGCTGACGCCGAAGCGCGCGGTGGTCACGTAGCCGATGAATTCATGGCCATGCCCGGCCAGAAAGGCTTGCGGGTCGGCTTCCTTCCAGAGCGGATGCACGTCGTAGCGGGTGTGCAGTCCGGTGGCATGCAGGGGAGGAATCTCTGCATGCTGGAGGAGTTTTTGCTTCATGGTGTTTTGAGTCGTGAAATTGAAAGGAAAGAAGGCACCTTGCGGGCCTGGCCGATGGCCGGATTGCCGCGGGCGCCGCGCATTCAGGCCGGGGCGCTGCGCAGCGCCTCGAAGCGCTTGGCGAATTCCTGGCGCAGCTGCTTGCGCACTTCGGCCGACGCGTGGCGTCGCCGCTCGTCCGGCGTGAACGGCCGCAGCGGGGGCACGGCCACCGGCTTGCGCTCGTCGTCGACCGCGACCATGGTGAAAAAGCAGCTGTTGGCATGCCGCAATTCCTGCGTGCGGATGTTTTCCGCCAGCACCTTGATGCCGATTTCCATCGACGAGGTGCCGGTGTAGTTGACCGACGCCAGGAACGTCACCAGTTCGCCGACGTAGATCGGCTGGCGAAACATCACCTGGTCCACCGACAGGGTGACGACATAACGGCCCGCATAACGGCTGGCGCAGGCATAGGCGACCTGGTCCAGAAACTTCAGGATGGTGCCGCCGTGGACATTGCCGGCAAAGTTGGCCATGTCGGGGGTCATCAAGACGGTCATGGTCAGTTGGT
>JAQGMN010000212.1 GCA_028292345.1 Polaromonas sp.
ACCGGCCTGAACCTGAAGGAGGTCGGCGCGCTGGTGTTCCCCTCGGCCGCCTGCCGCGAACTCAGCGGGCTCGGACCCGACGCGAGCCTGGCCGAAGTGCTGGCCAGCCGGCCGGTGCGCCAGCGCATGCAGGCCATCGTCGACGGGCTGGCGCGCAACGCCACCGGCAGCGCCAGCCGCGTGGCGCGGGTGCTGTTGATGGCCGAGCCGCCTTCGGCAGAGAAAGGCGAAATCACCGACAAGGGCTCGATCAACCAGCGTGCGGTGTTGAAGCACCGCGCCGCGCTGGTCGACGCGCTGCACGACGGCAGCGCCGAGCACATCATCTTTGCCGGAGGGCAGTCAGCATGAAGATCGCCGGACAAACCGCACTCGTCACCGGCGGCGCCTCGGGCCTGGGCGAAGCCACGGCGCGCGAACTGGCGCGGCTCGGCGCCAGGGTCGCCGTGCTGGACCGCAACCTGGCGCTGGCCGAACGGGTGGCCGCCGACATCGGCGGCCTGGCCTGCGGCTGCGACATCACCGACACCGCCAGCGTGACGGCCGCGCTCGACCAGGCCACCGCGGCTCTCGGCCCGGCGCGCATCCTGATGAACGTGGCCGGCATCGGCAGCGCCAGACGCATCGTCGGCAAAGACGGCCAGCCGGCACCGCTGGAAGACTTTGCGCGGGTTGTCGGCGTGAACCTGATCGGCAGCTACAACATGAGCCGCCTGTTCGCCGCGCGCTGCGCCGCGCTGGACGCCATCGAAGGCGGCGAAGTTGGTGAAGTTGGTGAGAGGGGCGTGATGCTGTTCACCGCCTCGGTGGCCGCGTTCGACGGCCAGGTCGGGCAACAGGCCTATAGCGCGTCCAAGGGCGGCCTGGTCGGCATGACGCTGCCGATGGCGCGCGACCTGGCGCAGCACGGCATCCGCGTGTGCACCGTGGCGCCGGGGCTGTTCGCCACGCCGCTGCTGCTGGAGCTGCCCGAGGCGGTGCAGCAGTCGCTGGCCGCGTCGATCCCGTTTCCGCCGCGCCTGGGCAAGCCGTCGGAATTCGCCGAGCTGGCCTGCCACATCGTGGCCAACGGCCACCTGAACGGCGAGGTCATCCGCCTGGACGGCGCGCTGCGCATGGCGCCGCGCTGAACAACCCGAAAAAACATCCGCAACGCCGCTTCGCCGCGGCCGCGCAGTGTGCAAGCCCCCCGAAGAAACACAAACCACAAGGAGACAACCGCATGAAGACACCATCCCGAACCCTTCCCTGGGCAGCAGCCGCCCTGCTGGGCGCGAGCGCCCTCGCCGCGCAGGCGCAGCCGGCGCCGCCCGCGCCGGGCGTCAACCTCTACGGCCTGGTCGATGCCGGCGTGGAAGTGGTCGGCAATGTCAGCGGGCGCGGCAGCCTCACGCGCATGCCGAGCAACACCGGAACGCTGCCGTCGCGGGTCGGATTGCGCGGCAGCGAGGACCTGGGCGGCGGGCTGCGCGGCGTCTTCACGCTGGAGATGGGCTTTGCGCCCGACACGGGCAGCAGCGGCCAGGGCGGCCGGCTGTTCGGCCGCCAGTCCTATGTCGGGCTGGCCGGACCGTGGGGCAGCGTCACGGCGGGGCGGCAGTATTCGATGATCTTCTGGTCGGTGCTGGACGCCGACGTGATGGGGCCGGCGGTCTATGCCATGGGCTCGCTCGACCCCTACATTCCCAACGCACGGGCCGACAATTCCCTGGCCTACCGGGGCACCTTCGGTGGCTGGAACGTGGGCGCGCAGTACAGCACCGGCCGCGACACGGTCAACGCCGGCCCGAGCCCGGTCGGCACCAACTGCCCCGGCGAGAGCGGCGCCGACAGCAAGGCCTGCCGCCAGTGGTCGGCGCTGGCCAAGTACGACACCGCCGGCTGGGGCGTGGCGCTGGCCTACGACCGCCAGAACGGCCGCACCACCACCGGCCCGACCGACCTGGTCTTTGGCAACCTCAACACCAGCGACAAGACCGACAGCCGCCTGGGCCTGAACGGCTATGTGAAGCTGGGCAGCGCCAAGGTCGGCGGCGGCGTGCTGCGGCGCGACAACGACGGCGACGCCGTCAAGCCGCGCAGCGACCTGTGGTACCTGGGCGCGTCCTACCCGCTCACGCCCGCGCTCACCCTGGACGGCCAGTGGCTGACGCTGCGCTACAAGAACGCGGACGACTACGACGCCACGCTGCTGGCCGCGCGGCTGGTGTACAGCCTGTCCAGGCGCACCGCCGTGTACGGCCAGGTCGGCCACATCCGCAACGACCGCCTGTCGGCGGTGTCGGTCAGCGGCGGCGCGGCGGGCAGCAACCCGGCGGCCGGCGCCTCGCAAAACGGCGTGAATGTCGGCATCCGCCACGCGTTCTGATCCGTGCAGCCCATGAAAACAGACTCGAAAAGACCTTTTGCGCTTGTCCATTCTGCGTTGATAGCTATTAATTTAGGAGCATGAAAATGAACCACCGCCGCCACTTCATCCAGACGCTGGGCAGCGCCGCCGCGCTGGCCGCGCTGTCGCCGCTGATCGCCCGGGCCCAGGGCCTGGAGCAGGTCAAGATCCTCTACGGCTTTCCGCCCGGCAGCGCCGGCGACAGCGTGGCCCGCCGCGTAGGCGAGAAACTCGCCGGCTCGGCCTACACCAGGAATGCCGCCGTCGTCGAGAACAAGCCCGGCGCGGGCGGGCGCATCGCCCTGGAAACGCTCAAGGCTTCCCCGGCCGACGGCTCGGTGCTGGCGCTGGCGCCGGTTTCGGCGCTGTCGGTGTACCCGTACATCTACAACAAGCTCAGCTACGCGCCCACGGATTTCGCCCAGGTGTCGATCGGCGCGATCATGCACCACGGCCTGGCCGTCGGCCCGATGGTGCCGGCGCAAGTCAAGACGCTCAAGGACTTCCTCGACTGGGCGCGGGCCAATCCCGCGCAGGCCAGCTACGGCTCGCCGGGCGCCGGCTCCATGCCGCACCTGCTGGGCGTGCTGCTGGGCCTGCGCTCGGGCGTGGACCTCAAGCATGTGCCCTACCGCGGCACGGTGCCCGGCATCACCGACCTGGTGGGCGGCCAGATCGCCTCGACCATGAATCCGAGCGGCGACTACCTCAGCTATGCCAAGGCCGGCCGGCTGCGCATCCTGGCCACCTCCGGCCCGCAGCGCTCGCCCTACACGCCCAATGTGCCGACGTTCGCGGAGCAGGGCTTTGGCGACCTGACGGTCGAGGAATGGTTCGGCTTTTATGCCCCGGCCAAGACCCCCGCGCCGGTGATTGCCAGCGCCTCGGCGGCGATCAACCAGGCGCTCAAGGACAAGGGGGTGCTCGACAGCTTGGCCCTGGTCGGCCTGATTCCCCACGGCACCACGCCCGAGGAAATGGCCCGGTCGCAAAAGGCCGAGTTCGAACGCTGGGGACCGCTGGTCAAGCAGACCGGCTTCACCGCCGAGTCCTGAGGGCTGGCTGGCTCCTTCCCCTCTGGGGGAAGGTTGGGATGGGGGCTCTTTGCCGTGTTAACCCAGGCCAGTAGCCCGGCCACTGTTTCCAGGGCCAGCCATTGAACCCAACAGCGATTTTCGTGCGACCTCCGCTGGCCCCCATCCCTGCTTTCCCCCAGCGGGGGAAGGAGTAAAACCGGGCAGCGACCTGATTTCAAGCAAAAAGTGCCGTTTGCGCAGGCTCCGCCTGCGCAAACAGCTCCTTATTTCATAGCAAATCCATCATGCCCTACCAGCCCGACCTTGCCGGCACCGGCTTTTTGCTGTTCAACGTCCTGCAGGCTCCCCGGCAGTTGCAGACCCTAGCTAAACTGACCGAGGCCGACCAGCCGCTGATGGCGCAGGTGCTGGACGAAGCCGGCCGGTTTGCCCGCGAGGTGGTGGCGCCGCTGTCCCGCGTGGGCGACGAAGCCGGCTGCCGCTGGAACGCCGGCGAAGTCACCACGCCGCCGGGCTTTCGCCAGGCCTACCGGGCGTTTGTCGAGGCGGGCTGGCCGTCCCTGGCCTGCGCCACCGAAGACGGCGGCCAGGGCCTGCC
>JAQGMN010000231.1 GCA_028292345.1 Polaromonas sp.
ACTGGCCGACCGCTTCTATGTGATGGAACACGGCCAGATCGTCAAGCAGTTTGCCCAGTCCGAGCTGAGCCAGAACATGGGCATGCTGCAGGAATACCTGGGCGTGTAGGCCACAAGCCTGAACGCCCTTTTTTAAACCATATCAACCGTTTCAACCACGCCATCAGGAGACAAAAAATGAAACTCAAACTACTCGCTCTGTCCATCACCCTCGGATTTGCCGCTGCCGCCTCGGCGCAGAACACCGGCCCGGTCAAGATCGGCTTCATCACCGACATGTCCAGCCTGTATGCCGACATCGACGGCCCGGCCGGCGGTGAAATGGTAAAGTGGGCGGTGCAGGACTTCGGCGGCAAGGTCCTCAACCGTCCCGTGGAGGTGCTGACCGCCGACCACCAGAACAAGGCCGACGTGGCCTCGTCCAAGGCGCGCGAATGGATCGACAAGGACGGCCTGTCGATGCTGATCGGCGGCACCAACTCGGGCACGGCCCTGGCCATGGCCAAGATCGCCGAGGAAAAGAAGCGGCCCTTCATGGCGATTGGCCCCGGCTCGGCGCGCCTGACCAATGAAGCGTGCTCTCCATACACGGTGCATTACGCCTACGACACCGTGGCCCTGGCCAAGGTGGCCGGCACGGCGCTGGTCAAGGGCGGCGCCAAGAACTGGTTCTTCCTGACGGCCGACTATGCCTTCGGCTATTCGCTTGAAGGCGATGCGTCCAACGTGGTCAAGGCCAACGGCGGCACCGTGGCCGGCGCGGTGCGCCATCCGCTGAATGCCTCGGACTTCTCGTCCTTCCTGCTGCAGGCCCAGACCTCCAAGGCGCAGGTGCTGGCGCTGGCCAATGCGGGCGGCGACTTCACCAACGCCATGAAGGCCGCGCGCGAATTCGGCATCAACAAGTCGATGAAGATCGCCGGCCTCCTGGTGTTCATCAACGACGTGCACAGCCTGGGGCTGGCCAACACCGAAGGCCTGCAGCTGGCCGACAGCTGGTACTGGAACCAGGACGACGCCTCGCGCGCCTTCGCCAAGCGTTTCTTCGACAAGTACAAGCGCATGCCTTCCAGCCTGCAGGCCGCCGACTACTCGGTCACGACGACTTACCTCAAGGCCGTCCAGGCCGCCGGCACCACCGACTCCGACAAGGTCATGGCAACGCTCAAGGGCATGAAGATCGACGACTTCTACAACAAGGGCCAGATCCGCGCCGACGGCCGCATGATCCACGACATGTACCTGTACCAGGTGAAGTCGGCCAAGGAATCGACCACGCCGTGGGACTACTACAAGCTGGTGGCCAAGGTTCCGGGCGACCAGGCCTTCACCACGGCGGCCGAGTCGAAGTGCGCGCTGCTCAAGAAGTAAGCTGAAGCGCGGGGCGGCTGGTCGCAAAAAGCGGCCGGCCGCTTTTTTTTAACCTGGCAAGGCATGAACTGACGGTCACCCATGGAAATTTTCGGTATTCCCCATCAAGCGTTCCTGGGCCAGCTGCTGCTGGGCCTGGTCAACGGCGCGTTCTACGCGATGCTCAGCCTGGGGCTGGCAGTCATCTTCGGCCTGCTCGGCGTGGTCAATTTCGCGCACGGCGCGCTCTACATGCTGGGCGCCTTCGCCGCCTGGATCATGCTCGACAAGTTCGGCATCAATTACTGGTTTGCGCTGGTGCTCGCGCCGCTGCTGGTGGGCGCTTTCGGCGTGGTGATCGAGCGGCTGTTCCTCAAGCACCTGTACAAGCTCGACCCGCTGTACGGCCTGCTGCTGACCTTCGGCCTGGCCTTGATCGTCGAGGGCGTTTTCCGCGAACTGTACGGCGCCTCGGGCCAGTCCTATCCAGTGCCCGAGCTGCTGTCGGGCGCCACCAACCTGGGTTTCATGATTTTGCCGAACTACCGCGCCTGGGTGGTGCTGGTGTCGCTGGTGGTCTGCCTGGGCACCTGGTTCATCATCGAGCGCACCAGCCTGGGCGCCAACCTGCGCGCCGGCACCGAAAATGCCGCGCTGGTGCAGACCTTCGGCATCAACGTGCCCATGATGGTCATGCTGACCTACGGCGCCGGCGCCGCGCTCGCCGCGCTGGCCGGCGTGCTGGCCGCGCCGATCATCCAGGTCAACCCGCTGATGGGCTCCAACCTCATCATCGTGGTGTTCGCCGTGGTCGTGATCGGCGGCATGGGCTCCATCCTGGGCTCGGTCATCACCGGCCTGGCGCTCGGCCTGGTCGAGGGCATGACCCGCGTCTTTTATCCCGAGGCGTCGAACATCGTGGTCTTCGTCGTGATGGTGATCGTGCTGATGGTGCGGCCGGCCGGCCTGTTTGGCAAAGAGGCTTGAGCATGGCCCCCACGCTTTTCACTTCGTGTAATGCGCTGCCCCCCGAGGGGGCCGCCCCGCCTGCAGTCCGGCAAAGCCGGTCCTGCGGCCGGAACTTGGGAAGAACCGAAACTCCCACGCTCCCCAGGGGGACCGCTGCGCCTGCGGCCTGGCAAAGCCAGTTCCGCGGCCCCTGCTTGCTGGGAGGGGTCGCACCGACGCTCCCCGCTGCGCCTGGCTCGTTGCACACCCTGCCTTTCGGAACTATCCAATGAACAATTCGAAAAAAATCACCCGCATCACCTACATCGCGCTGCTGGCGCTGCTGCTGGCCGCGCCGGTCATCGGGCTGTACCCGGTGTTCGTCATGAAGCTGCTGTGCTTTGCGCTGTTTGCCTGCGCCTTCAACCTGCTGCTGGGCTTTACCGGCCTGCTGTCGTTTGGCCATGCCGCGTTTTTCGGTTCGGCCGCCTACATCACCGGCTGGTTCGTCAAGTCGCAAAACTGGTCGCCCGAACTGGCGATCCTGGCCGGCACCGTGGGCGCCGGGTTGATCGGGCTGGTGGTCGGCGCGGTGGCGATTCGCCGCCAGGGCATCTACTTCGCGATGATCACGCTGGCGATTGCGCAGATGGTGTATTTCTTCTGCCTGCAGGCGCCTTTCACCGGTGGCGAGGACGGCCTGCAGGGCGTTCCGCGCGGCGACCTGTTCGGCATGCTCTCGCTGCAGTCCGACAATGCCATGTACTACTTCGTGGTGGCCATTTTCGTGCTGTGTTTTCTCTTCATCACGCGCATCGTCAACTCGCCGTTCGGCCAGGTGCTCAAGATGATCCGGGAAAACGAGCCGCGCGCCATTTCGCTGGGCTACCAGGTGGACCGCTACAAGCTGCTGGCCTTCGTGCTGTCGGCCGCGCTGGCCGGTCTGGCCGGCTCGCTCAAGACGCTGGTCATGGGCTTTGCCACGCTGTCCGACGTGCACTGGTCGATGTCCGGCGAGGTGATCCTGATGTCGCTGCTGGGCGGCGTGGGCACCTTCTTTGGCCCGGTCATGGGCGCGGGCATCGTGATTTCGCTGCAGAACCTGCTGGCCGACAAGGTCGGCTCCTGGGTCACCGTCATCATCGGCGTGATCTTCGTGCTGTGCGTGCTGGCCTTCCGCAAGGGTGTGGTCGGCGAATTGCAGGCGTTCCGCGAACGCCGCAAGGCCGCTGCGCAGGTGGCGGCCAGGCAGGCCTGAGGCTGCCGGTCACAGACAAAGTGCGCGCCGGGCAACCGGCGGCGCACTTTTTTCATTATTGCTAGGCTTTTTATAGCAGCTTGCGCATATCTAGCCTGCGCAATAGCCACTTTTTCCTTTTAATCAGCCGAAACCGGCGCTCATGTCACCTTGACCGCCCGGCCGATGAACTGGATCGGCCCGGTCGGCCGGTTGGTCGGCGAGCCGTTGGCCGGCTCCAGCGTCAGCTCGAACAGCTGGTTGGGCTGCAGCGGCGGGAGCTTGTCCAGTGGGATTTGAATCGTCTGGCCGGGCTTGACCAGGCCCAGCGACACCGGGGCGTTCCAGTTGTCGCCCTTGGTCCAGAACTGCAGCGACTTCTCGGCCGGCACCTCGGCCTGGCCCAGCGGAATCAGGCTCAGCGATTTCGGGCCGCTGGCCTGCACGACCCATCCCGGCGCCTTGTCCTGCGGCGCGACCAGCACCACCAGGTACTGCGGCGTGGCGGGCGGCAAGTCGCCCAGGCGGGTGACCAGCACCGACGCCAGCACCGCGGCAGCGGCAAAACCGGTGCCCGCCAGGCCGCGCCAGAGCTTCACGCTGTTCCACCAGCCGGCGCCCTGCAAACGCACGGGCCGGTGGGGTGCGGCGACGGCATCAAGCGGTGCCGCGGACGGTGCGGCCGCCGCGTCCAGGCTGGCTTCGATCCGGCGCCACAGCTGGGCCGAAGGCTCCACCGGGTCGGCCAGCGCCGCCAGCGGCAGCAGCTGCTCCTGCCAGCGCAGCACGGCCTCGCGCAGTTCCGCGTCGGCGGGAAGTCGCTGCTCGACTTCGCGGCGCCGCGCCGCCGACAGGGTGCCGAGCACATACTCGCCGGCCAGTTCGTCGCGTTCGAGCGGATTCATGGAAAGCTCCTGCGCGCCACGCGCTCCGGAATTCGCCTTGGGGCGGCTTGGCGGCTCATGCCATGCACTCCCGCAGGCTGCCCATGCCGCGCTTGATCCAGGCCTTGACGGTGCCCAGCGGCGTGCGGGTGCGCTCGGCAATCTCGCCATGCGAGCAGCCATCGACATAGGCGTAAAGAATGCAGTTGCGCCGCGCCGGCTCCAGCCGCGACAGGCAGTCGTTCAGCCGGCCTAGGCTGGCATGCGCTTCAAACGCATCGGCCAGCTGGTGGTGCGCGGCCATCGAGGTCTGCGCGTCCAGCGCTTCGGCGGTTTCCTCGTCCACCGACACCTCGCGCGCGCCGTTGCGCACGCTGTTGAGGGCCAGGTTGCGGGTCACGC